>NZ_JAAHIG010000254.1:0-12993 GCF_010692305.1 Moorena sp. SIO4G3
TTGGAGTTCGTAAATCAGCATTGGATAAAGGGCAATTTCTATAGGACTTTTGTCCATTGGTATCCCTTTCCAGGTTTGTAAATGATAGTTTTCAGTCAGAGGTCTCCAAATCCCCTTGGGAAGGGAGCAGATATCTTCTCGCTCAGAAATTTTGACAAGTCTTTTATTCTGTGAGATGTCTTGATCAGATCTAATGGATTGATCAGCACTTTGATTCTTCATTGCGATCACTCCTCAAACAGATTTAACTTCTGGTGATCGTAATTGTCCCCTCTTCAATACCAACCCCATCTCCATTCCACTGCCAATTAAAAGCATAGATCCAATACAGACAGGTGGAATTTCCATATCTAGTTTTGTGAGGTACTTTAGCAGGTATTTTGAATATTTCCCCAATGGCAGGATAGTAAGTTTTATCTTGAAAATAAATATCCATTTATCCTTCTATAAGGATAATAAATTCATCAGTTTTATGACCTGGATTTGACCAAGACTCCACATAATTTGTTTGATAAATTTCGCATTTAAAACCTTTTGGTTCCCATTCTTTTTTTAATTCTTTTAAACCTAGATTTATTTTTGATTTATTCATGGTTTTTCCTGTTATGTTAGATATTTGCTGACATTAAGTTTGATGATATCCTAAATTTTAGGATTCAAATAAGATTATTTCTTCATATAAAAGCTATAACCTACACCATAATGTTTTTCATGGTATTCCCATGCTTTGATAAAATTAGATTCTAAGATAAACTGATCTAATTCTTCTGGAGTAGGAGAGTTTTCATAGCGAGCTACAAAATTTTTCTCTAAAAAAATACAATCAAGATGATTTAAAGTTTCTTTGGCTCCTTCTAAAGCCCGTAATTCAGCTCCTTGAACATTGAGATATAAAAAATTAAAATCTGAAAAAGCTTGTGAAGATTCCTGAATAATATTATCAATTGTTTTAATTGGCACTACAATGCAGTTATTAATCTGGGAATCTAAAGAATGTTCTTGTTCTTTAAAAACTTTGGTATTAGGTCTAAACACGGAACTTAATGAATTATCTTTCATAACGTAAAAATCTCCTAATTCATTTTTATTACCAATAGCACATTGCACGGATTCTATAGAATTAATCAGTTTCTCTTCAAATAAGAGTTCATAAGATTCTAATAGATGCTTTGTAATATCAATTTTGACATTTAGTTCTTGAAGTAACTCAGGAATTGGTTCAACTACTAGAATGTTAATAAACCCTGACAAACAAAACTGCAATAATAATTCACCTTTATGACCACCTAGATAGAGAACCCCACGCGGTTGAATTTGAAATTTTCTAAAAATAGTGGGAAATAGAAAAAAGTCATATAGTATCTCCTGTCCTAAAAAATACTTTTTGAAGTATTCATCTTGAGCATATAAGTCAAATAACTGTTGCTTTAACAAAGCTAAATTATCAAAAAAATTTAAATCAAAGTCCTTTGAATTTTTCATGATTATCAATAATTTTTGATTAGTAAAATTCCTGTAATTATTATTTTCTGAAACCTACCTATTTAGCGTCCTTCGTTTATTCTTATAGTAAGAATTAAATTATAGCTGTTATCATGTTGGTAAGGTATAAAAATTCTAGGATTAAGGGAACGAGTAACAGGGAACAAAGGGTATACCTCATAGACTATAGAAATACTATATTTTGACTTAATATCAGTTATTAATTTTCCTTTTTTTTAAACCCAACAGATACATCAACCTAGCTTCGTCATATATAGGAAAATCCTCTTCACTTACTAATGTCCACGGTAATTTATCTAAGGCTGTCTGCATTTCACGGCGATAATCTTCCCGTATGGTTAATAAAAAAATTCCTTCTTCCTTTAAAAAGCAGAATAGATTGTTTAATACCTTAACACCAGCATGGGCATAAGCAAAAACTCCTGCTGCAATAATAGCATCAAAATTTGCTAAATTGCTAAAAATTTGGGAATCTTCTAAATTACACTGATGGAGAGCCTTGTAGACTTGTCTCTCTTTAGCGATCGCCAGCATTTTTTCTGACAAATCCGCAGCAGTCAGATTAGTATATCCCTGTTGGGCTAAGGCTTGACCTACTAACCCTGTTCCAGCACCAGCATCTAAGATTGTGGCATCTTTATTAGGAAGCAGTTTGCTTAATGTCCGTGCTATGTTGGCAGGCATAAAAGACCAATCTTCTCTTACATCTACATCATAGGTATTTGCCCAACTATCGTAATTAGTTTTTAATTCCTCAGTGCTTTGGCTATCACAAATCCTAGATAACCAAGGTCTTGTTTCTGAAATATCTTTAGCTTGTTCTCTGGACATCCTCTGTTCTAAGGTAATGGCATTTTCAGGGCTCACCGAAGTCATAGAAAGAGAAGAAAGCTTGTCGATAAATAGATCAATATCTTCAGGCTGAGTATCGAAATTGGTCATCCATCGCACTAATCCAGTAGAACTATCCCAAACATAAAAATGACAAACATTAACCAGAGCTTTGATCCAATTAGGTGGAATTTTCGCAAAGACAGCATTGGTCTCGACAGGATATACTATCTCAACTTCAGGTATGGTAGATACTTGTTCGGCAAGATACTTAGCCATTTTGTTTTCATGGCTAGCATTTTGCAGCCAGTGGTCATCTTTGAGTAACGCTAAAAACTGGGCGGCGATAAATCGAGCTTTTGAAGGCATCTGCATACTTTGTTTCCAGATAGCCGAAAAATTCCGAGATAACGAGGGGTCAGAGTTAGGAAATATGACTGCTTCTCCCATCAAAAGCCCGTTTTTGGTTCCCCCAAAGGATATAGCATCAACACCGAGTTCCGTCGTCAGCGCACCCAAGGAACAATTAAGTGAAGCTGCAGCATTGACAAGACGTGTGCCATCCATGTGAACCCTCATACCGTGCTGATGGGCATATTCCACTAAAGCTAAAATCTCCTGGGGACGATACACCGTTCCCAGTTCCGTGGACTGGGTTATGGATATCACACGAGGGATAGAGGCATGGACGTCCTCTTGCCAATACAAGTAACTTTCAATATCCTGAGGTCGCAGATGCCCATCAGCAGTTTCAATCGGAACTAACTTACTACCAATGAAATTCTCCACAGCCCCACATTCACTATGGTAGAGGTGTGCTTTACTAGAACAGAATATGGTTTCAAAGGAGCGACACAAACAAGCCAAAGCGAATACGTTGGAACCAGTCCCACCGAAAGTAAAAAATACCTGACAATCAGCCCCAAAATTTCTATGGAATTGTTCCATAGCTAAGCGCGTCCACTCATCTTCGCTATAGGCATGAGCGTGTCCTTGGTTAGCGGCTAGGATAGCCTTCATAATTTCGGGATCGACTCCAGCCTCATTATCTGAGGCCAGACCTCTGATCTTGGCATTAACTGGGGATTTTAGAGGACTTTGGGAATTCATGGGCATTTTTAGTAGGAAGTATTACTCTAGAAAGTTGTTCTAAGTATTGGTTCTAAGTATTCTCAGTCGGCTTTCAAAGTCTTCCATATTTAAATAACTGTTCACCATACGTCGTTCCCCTTCATAAGCCATTCGTCCATGCAACAAACGCCAGTTGTCAAATAAAAGAGCATTTCCAGGAGCGAGGCGAAACCGATACTGATTGGCTGGATCATCAATAATTTTACGCCATTCCCAAAGAGCTTCATAAACCTGTGCTGTTTGTTCTCCCCAGTAAAAAGGTGCCCTATCCATGTGGTTGAAGCGAATTCGTTTTATCTGGTTTTCCCCATCAAGTTTAATAAGAGGTTGCCTGGTTTCTAAATGGGTATCAACTTCTAAATAGTGTCCGGGCATTTCCACCTTGGTAAGTAAGGAAAAAGCCTCAGGAGATGATTTCCGAAGGGTTTCCGCAGCATAGAAGCCATCTATGAAAATACTCTCTCCACCAATATAATCTCGATCGAGAACGTGAAATACAATCAGTCCAGGGGGGTCGTAGGAATAAGTTCCATCGGTGTGGGCTGCCAGATACCCATTGGAATAGGCGCTATCAGCATGGGGTTCGCTAATATCGGAGTCAGCAAAACCGCCAAAAATGTCCATCCTAATATAGGCTACCCGTTCCATCAGTGCTTTGGTTGCTTCACGATTTGGTGGTGTATTTGACACCATTCCCAGACCATAACAGGCAATATTCTCTAACCATTTTTTTAATCCCCTAGATTCAGTCATTACTTCATTGAAAGTGACTGTGGGTAGCCCATTAGCAAATGTGTTTGCTGTCCAGAGGATTAAATTTTGGTGAGTCGAATGTTTGTCAATGGTGCTTAAGGTTGTCATGCTTAAAATTATTATAATTTAAACCCCTTTCTTTTCACGAGCCTGGGGAACTGGACGTTGATAGGATTGGTTCTGAATTACGCGCAGACGACTATGGAAATCTTCCATATTTGCTGTGCACATAGCTAGGTAATGATTCCCATTCATGGCACTACCACCATGCAAGACACGCCAATTATCCCACAGCACCATTTCTCCTGAATTCAAGCTGAGTTTTCGCTGTTGGGATTGGTCTTCAACCCATGCCTCAAACTGCTTCAAAGCAGCTTGCAACGCTTGTTTGTTTAGCAAATCCTGCTCAGCAACAGGAAGTTGTGCTTTCGGATTGTAGCGTATACGCTTGAGTCGATCATAACTATCTAGGGTCACAATCGGATCTGAAGCAATCAGATTAATATCCTGCCTCAGGTACTGATAAGAGACAGGATTATTTTGTAATAAACTTAGAGTCTGTGGTGCTTCGCTTTTAATTCTGTCAACAAGCGCCAGACCATCAACAAAAATCATTTCCCAGGGTGAAGTAGATTGGTCGAGGCATTGAACTAATTTAATACCTGGTGGGTCGTAATTAAAAGCTCCATCGGTATGAAGATGGGTTTCATCATAGTCGGAATTAATTGATGGTTTAATTTCGATTATGTTTCCCAAACTACTCTGACGAAGATAGGCAATTCGGTGCATAAGTTGAGCCGCTTCAGCTTTACTCGCCTTCGCACCAATCACTTTACATACTCCGACTTTTGTGAGATGTTCAACCAAATGCCTTAATCCGATATCTGTGTCAATGACACTTCGATAATCAAGACTTGGTAAATCATCACTCCAGTATTTTCGTTCATCTACTGCTACGGAGTTCTCAAGATTAAGCATTCCCCATAGCCAATCATAGGAAAAGTAACTTTTGTGATTATCCTGCCATTGAATTATCAGCCCTGCGGTATCAGTATCCACAACGACTTCTTCCCACCTAAATTTCTCCCAGCCAATGAATACATCATATTCTCTCTGGGCACTAGAAGTGAAACACTCACTACATTGACAGTGATCTCGTAGCCACATCCACGGCAAGGTTACCCTATCGAAATTATTGGTGAATTTAGATACAAAATCCACTTCGATGCCTTTGTCACTAGTCTGCCAAGATTGAACTTTAACGTTTTGAGATGATGAAGATAATTGATATTTTTCAGCACAATTCATTAAAATAAAACTTACTCCTCTAAGCTTTATACAATATCAAGTTTCAGGCTTTGTTACAGAAAAATCGGCTGAAGTTGTGGTATTGGACGAATTGTACTTTCCACTGCAATACCATTGCGTAACGCTAATAGCAATCCCGTCGCCTCCATGTAGCTATTGACACGATATATCGGGTTGCCCTGAGTCTCGATTTGCAATCTTTCAGGAGTAATATCGTATTTAGTTGTATTATCTTTAACTAGGATTACGGGAACGCCTTGGTCTAAAGAAGCGAGGAAAGGTATATTTCCCACGGTTGTTTCTGGCATTACTACCGCCGAAACATTCTCCACCGATATCCTGGTTTCCCCTGGGGCTACGGGAGTATCAAACCTTACCGGACGGGGAGAATTGATTAAACCATTGAGGGGGGAACAAACATAGGCACTGGAAATTAATTCTGCTCCATCCCTAGGGTCTACTAATTTACCAAATCCCGTATGTTCCCACTCCAATAATAAGGGAGCATGGGCAGCAGTAAAGGGATAAAAATTAGTGAGCATGTGGGTCATAATTGCTTCCGCACCGCCCCAAGGATTGGGGATAGATTCCCCTCGGTAGTAAGCTTGACGGATTTTATCGTCTACTTGCAAAGTAGTCATTAAAGCCACTGCCCTAGCCGAAGAATTTTCCACCACATCTAGAGCCTTCATCAACTCGTCCATACCTTTAAATTCCCCGGAAGCATTACCATACTGGGAATAGGTACAGGCGGTTTCCACTGGGCCACCTGTTACCACTACAGGGTCGATATTAATTCCCCCTACAGCACGCAAGCCATTGAGCGCATTAATAACATTGTTTAAAAATCGCTCATCTTTTGGTTTTTCAATAATTGCTGCAATGTTTTCGCGCTTCTCTGGAATAACCCCAATATTGCCCAGTAGTAACTGACAAATCAGATTCCCTTCCAGATAAAGCACATTATCCTGACCGAAATAGATATCCGACGCAGTAACGGCATTGGGATTTGTCACCAGATAGTCACAAGCGGTCGCTAACAGATTGGTACTGGGAGTAGCATCTCCGGCAAAACCACCAATTTCTGCTCTGACTCCGGTGGGAATAATACTAACTGCCACAAACGGTTGGTTAGAAACCCGTTGACGAATATTAATGTCTAGTAATGATGACCAAACCGGCTCTCTGTCTGTATCGATAAAGCTGGATTCAAAAGTTAGCGTATCTCCTTCAACCTTGGTTAAAATCAAGCGAATGGGAACACCTGGTAAGGGAAGCGCAGCAATTTTTTGGGAAATTTCTCTCCAGGTGCGCTGTGAGGGAGGGCATTGAATTTCAAAATCTTTGGTATAGACTTGGGTCATTCTCTGTATTTACTTATCATCTAACAACTGATTCAACCAACCGCATGAGTTTTACACTAATCATCGATTAGCTTACGATTTAACTCAGCGGTCTAATTTCCATTGATTCAGCAAGGGCGAAAACTTGGGGTTATCCATTTTTGAGCTTTCATCTCTTTGCCTCCTAAGTTTTCCACTTAGCCAGTGTATCGTAAGAATTACTTTTTATCGTAGAAAAAATGTTAAGTTTTGCAACAAACCCAGAGCAGACCGGGCTGCATCCCTTTTTTTATAATGGTTTCGTCAATTTTTATTCCCTGCTGCTGCGAATTTGCCCGAGCCAAAGTTCCCGACTTATGCAAGCACAATATTATATCATGTTCAGATAATCAGTTTAAAAAACATAGCTTCCTTTTCGTAGGTAATCTCCCTCCTAATCCCCTGTTCCCTGTTCCCAGATCCGCTGTTCCCTATTACCTACTATTTATAAGTGTTCAACCGCAGATGATATTAATTAATTAAGGCCATTGATTATCGAAGCTATCCTGGCCAGTTCCATAAATTAGATCGCCATAGGTTTGCCAATGGGTTACTTCCTGAAGAGATAACTCAGGAGATTGCAAAATCCTGATATTTTCAACTAATTCAGATTCAGTTTTAGGTGCAGTTAGGACTAAGCGAATCGCTGGTTGACGCAGGACCATGCGATAACAGTCAGCAGCAGTTGGAGCTGGATTTTTCCAGTCTTTATGCCCTTGCAACAGCGAACCCCAACGAGTGGCAGTAAACGCAACTACTGGAATGTCGGCTTTGAGCGCAGCAGGAAACACTTCTACTTCCGCTTTGCGATGGGCCATGTTGTAACGATGCATCAGCACGTCACAGGACTGCTTTCTCAATAATTGTAGTGCTAATTGGCGGTTATGGGTTGTTGCGCCAACATAGCGGATTAATCCTTCAGTTTTCCAGGTATGGATCTGGTTTAAGGCTACTGCAACCTGGTCGATATCATCTTTAGGGGAGATATATTCCAAAAAGAAAACATCTATTGTATCCACATCAAGCAACGAACGAACTTGGTCTAAATATTCGCGCAGTTGGTTAAGATCGCGACTGTTACTGCCCGTGGAAACTACCACTTGATCTCGTTGAGCTGCCAGAATAGGCTTTAGTCCTTCTAGGAAACTGGTGTAATTGAGATTGTAAAAAAAGAAGTAATTGATTCCAGCCTGGTAAGCAATCTCTACACAAGTTGTATCCATTGGGTTTTTAGCTCCCAGACCCAAACTACTGACAGGACTACCACTCAAAGTCTGAATATCCATCGCAATCTATAACCTTTATAATTGTTGTTAAGGTGTAAAAATTGTAGTTTTAATATAACTGTTAAAACAGCCCCATATATGCCAGATATAATAGACATCTGATATGTCTAATTTATAATTCATAATTCATAATTTATCATTCATCTTTTCGATCAAACACTTAGCAATCCGAGCTGCTGCCCCTGGTTGACCAAGGCGTCGCTGACCATTTTCTGCTATCAGCTGTAACTTGTCGGGATTCTGGAATAACTCTTTCGCTATGCTTGCTACAAATTCTGGTTGCTGTGCTATTACTAACGATGGACCTAACAAGCGAGTTTGCGCTTCGGCAAAAGCAGGGGTATATTGGGGACCAACTCCTGGCATGGCAATGGCTGGTTTTCCTAACCCGACAAATTGCTCTGTGGCTGTGCCTGCCATGGCGATACAGAAATCCCCTTGGAGCAGGCAGAGGTTATAGTCGTTCTGGGTTAAAATCAGTGTGCCATTTTGCTTGGTAAAGGCCAAAGCTTGTTTGTCCTGGAGCTGAAAATTGAATGGATGGGATGGCAGGGTGACTTCACTCCAACTATGAGCGACTAAAACCTCCCGTAAAGGGTCTTGGCTTAATCCTGGAGCAATGGCAGCGAGAAATAAAAGCGATCGCGAAGCAAAAGTATCCAGTAACCCTGATGCTGCCAAGATGATTTGATGCCAATTGTGATAAGCTTCGGGTATTCTCGAACCCGGTAGTAAGGTAATGGTTAGGGTACGCTTAGTTTCGTTTAATTCTGCATCTTTGTCATAAACCATCGGTGCTGGATAGTCTGGATAAATCCCATCCATCATGGGATTACCCAGATCAAAAGCTGGGATAGACCACTGCTTTAAGATCTGTGTGGTCAGGGTATCTCTAGGAAAAACCCCATTACAACGGCGATTAGACATCAGCCAACGCTCCCAAGGCAAATAAACTGAGCCTGACCACCCTTCCCAACGGGGTCGATTGGGTAACCATCCCGATTCATCCCGCAAATAGTATTCCGATTTGGCAGTACCAACAAAGCCATAGGGTAAACCACTCCACCAGGCAAACAACAGTGGTACGATATCGCCTACTGCTAGGATAAAGTCCCCTAATTTAGCCCAACGGCGAATTGCTTTTAATTGAGACAAAATCAATTGCACTAAGCCTCCCTGCACATCACGCCACACTTGCTGTTGGGACATATAGATAAATCCACCCGATGGCATCTGCTCAACGGAGCCGATAATAGGGATATCTAATGGCACATAAGCCTTTCCTTCCCCAACTAAGGGTAAGGCGGCTAGTTCTGGACAAGTAGAGTAATGTTGCAATTCCTGTAGAATTTGGACAGCAATCACATCCTCTCCATGACCATTGCTCAGGCATAGTAAACGCATGGTTACTCAGGTTTTAAGATAACTAGGACTTTGGTTGGTTGAAGGTTCGAGGTTTAATGTTGAAGGTTTAATGTTGAAAGTTTAATGTTGAAGGTTTAAGGTTTAAGGTTTAATGTTGAAGGTTGAACGCGATGGACGAAGTCCCGCTTTGCTGCGAAGCGCGTAGCCTTTTGGCCAAGGTTCGAGGTTCAAGGTTCGAGGTTCAAGGCAATAATGTATAGGGTTTATGATAGTAATGATGTACACAATATTTTGGAGATGCCGCACTTTATTTGTAAATATTTTATACAACAATTAGTATAATTTTCCTTAGATATTTTTAAGATAATGATTGTTTTTGGATATCAAAAACAATCAAGCATACCTAGTAATTAATAAGCGCGGTTTTATACACACTATGTTCGGTAACTAACGAATTTTATTCATCACTATAGTAAATGGTTATCGGGTTGATTAGGCCATCACTACATGTTTATTAAAATCGCCGTAATCCATTATTATATAGTGTCAAATAGTTAAAGTCTAGCTGAATATTACTCTTGTAAAACTGTATGAGTTTTCCCTGGGTGATCTAACGCTTAAGGGTTGGGGATTGATAGTTAACTGTTATACTTAAAAGTTGGTTGATTTTTACTTACGTATCTGATATGGCAATGGATATAGACTATCCAGACATTGATATTGCTCCCCTAATCGACCATGCCCTGCTTATTCCCACGGCTACACCAGAGCAGGTAGAAAAATGGTGTCAAGAGGCAGACCAATATAAGTTTGCTACAGTGTGTGTCCCGCCAGTTTACGTTAAACAAGCGGCTGAAATCCTGCATAGTAGAGTACCAAAGGTTTGTACGGTCATTGGTTTTCCCAGTGGTGCTACAACCCCCAGTGCCAAGCTTTATGAAGCCCAAGAGGCAGTGGAAAATGGAGCGACAGAGCTAGATGTAATGATTCACCTCGGTGGTTTGAAAGCCGGTAAAACAGAGGAACTTTACCAAGAAATTGCCCAAATCTGTGAAGAAACGGGTAAAACTGTCAAAGTCATCTTGGAAACTACTGTGCTGAGTGATACGGAAAAACGTCTTGCTGCGGAAATCTGTATGGATGCTGGGGCGCAATTTATCAAAACCAGCACTGGCTGGAATGGTGGTGCCACAGTTGATGATGTCAAATTGTTGAAAAAAGTGACTAAGGGACAAGTTGGAATCAAGGCATCAGGAGGTATCCGAACCATCCAGCAAGCTTTCGATTTAGTCATTGCTGGAGCAACCAGGCTAGGCACCTCTCGTGGTCCTGAGTTGTTGCGACAACGGGATAACCTAGACATTAAAAATTAAAAATTAAAAATTAAAAATTAAAAATAGGAAATTGAAACTTAAAAAGTTAGCATATGCGCACTTATCACAGGCTAGAAGCCTGTGCCACGCACGCGTGCGCGTTCAGCCCCAGGCCAACGGCTGAATACTGATAGCTGATAGCTGACATAAAAAACAACAAATTAACAAGTAAACCTGGCTCTATTTATTTTTAGCCTAATGAGGGACACAAAAGGTTTGTCCTTTTCCCTATTATCTCTTCCGTGTTTCCGATTCCCGATTCCCGATTCCCGATTCCCGATTCCCGATTCCCGATTCCCGATTCCCAGATCCGCTGTTCCCTGTTCCCTAAAACCAAAAATTTGTACCTCACAAAATTAAAAACCGCTATAATGAGTCAAACCTACAAAGCCACTGGAATTAATCTCAAAAGTATACCGCTGGGGGAAGCGGACAGGTTGCTGACAATTTTAACTAGGGAGTTGGGTCTGATTCGGGTAGTGGCACCAGGGGCCAGGAAGCAGAAATCGAAATTAGGTGGTAGGAGTGGCTTGTTTGTGGTCAATCAACTACTGCTGGCAAAAGGGCGATCGCTAGATAAAATTATCCAAGCAGAAAGTACAGAATCCTACCCAGGATTGAGTCAAGATCTCAGTAAACTGGCAGCTAGCCAGTATCTGGCAGAATTAGTTCTCTGTCATGCTTTGAGTGAGCAGCCTCAGGAAGAACTCTACGAACTACTTAATGAACATCTACGGCGTCTGGAGCAGTTACCTAAAATTACAGCTAATCCCTCAGGGTTGTCTTTAGTGTTAGCCCATTTGTCCCATGGTGTCTTTCACCTGCTTGCCCTGGCCGGAATTGCACCTCAAGTACAATTGTGTTGTATCACACAACACAGTTTAAGGCCAGATTTAACTGACCCGAATTGGCGGGTTGGTTTTAGTGTAGAAGCAGGTGGAACTATTAGTTTAGTTACTCATGAGTCCAATCGGAACCATTTACCGAATCAAACTATTCCAAATCAAGCACAGAGCTTGAGTGAAACCATTGACAACCCTGATACTGATATCATCCTACCCCCTCCTCCACGAGTAAATCATAAGCTGAATGCTCTGGAGTTAACTCTGCTTCAACAACTGGCAGCTGCTGAATTACCTCAGCTGAGTACACTATTAAAAGACCAATTGGCAGGGTCGAAAGCGGCTGAGTCTGTAGATTCACTCTGGGTGAAGCTGGAGCGAATTTTGCGAGATTACGCTCAGTATCACTTTGGTCGCTCAATTCGCTCAGCGGCTTTAGTCGATTCGTTGTCGTCTGTTAATTAATAGTAAATAATGACTATTGAAAAAAGTTGTTACTGGTAATAAAAAAGCCTAACCTAGAAAAGCCAGAATGCAATCATCGGAGACTGGAAAAAACCAAAAACACTCCCCAGACCCCACGTCTGATTTCACCAAATCAGATTTGGTGGCAAACCCCTCATCGAGCAGTGATGATCTAAGGGATCAGGAACTGGATTCATCCCCGGATAAAGGATTTATACCAGTTCTAAAAAATTCCAACTTCTTAGCCCTATGGAGTGGTCAAGTCTTCTCTCAGCTAGCAGACAAGGTTTATCTGGTGTTAATGATTGCCTTGATAACCAGTCGCTTTCAAGACGCTGATCAAACTATCAGTGGCTGGGTATCAGCGGTCATGATTGCCTTTACCATCCCAGCCGTTCTATTTGGTTCCTTGGCTGGGGTCTATGTGGATCGGTGGTCAAAAAAAGATGTGCTGGTACTAACCAATCTGTTGCGAGGGGCACTGGTGTTGTTAGTGCCTGGGTTGTTGTCTTTAACTGAAGGCTCGACATCAGTCTCCAATCTGCCACTGGGCTTTTATGTCTTATTAGTGATTACGTTTCTAGTCTCTACCCTGACCCAATTTTTTGCCCCAGCAGAACAAGCGGTAATTCCCTTGATTGTGAAACCGCACCACCTACTGTCGGCCAACTCTCTATATACTACAACCATGATGGCTTCCTTAATCATTGGTTTTGCTGTGGGTGAACCGTTGTTAGCCTTAGCGGATAGGTTG
>NZ_JAAHIG010000255.1:0-12953 GCF_010692305.1 Moorena sp. SIO4G3
CTTAGTTAATACAGCATAGTGAATAAAGCTACGATTCTTACTATGGTGTACTATGGCATGGAATTTACCAAAAATGTGCTCAGGGACATGGTAAACAAAAGTAGAAAGTAAATCCCCAAGTAGTAGCACTACCCAGTATACTGGAGCCGACGCTATCCATCTGGGGGTCAGTGTGTTTCCTTGCCCTCTTATCCTTGGCAGCGATCGCGTTACTGGTTGGACGTAGTTCCTAACTCAACTGAACAGGACAGTTCAGGGGTAACCGTCACCCTGAGCATGCCATCAGAACTTAATGGGAAATCCACCCATAATCATGGTGTCGCACCCGAAGCCAAGCCAAGTTTAACCCGTGCTAAATTGCTAGCGGCAGTACCAGATGAACGCCAGCCACTGTTGGAGTCTTACTTGACAGATGTATTAGCCAGAGCTATGGGAATTGGTGTCAGCCAACTGGACTTACAGCAGCCCCTTCATAGCTTAGGACTTGACTCCATAGTGGGTGTTGAGCTCAGGAATCAAATTGAGAGTGATCTGGAGGTGGTTGTTCCTCTAGAATACTTCATTAGTTTAAGCATTGAGGATTTTATCACCCAAGTTTTCCTGCTGGTTGTTAAAGAAGCCAAATCATCACCAAATCAAGGAACTCAAGGCAAACCGAGCACTACGGACTCGATGGATTCAACTAATGAGTCTTCAGGTACAATCACCTCTTCAGAGAAGGTAATACCTCAAGCCAATCTTTGGGTTACCCGTCCAAAGCCGAATCCCCAAGCAAAACTACGTCTATTCTGCTTCCCCTATGCCGGAGCTGGTGCTTCTATCTTCCGCTCTTGGTTAGAATTGCTACCACCAGAGATTGAGGTTTGTTCAATTCAATTGCCTGGGCGAGAAAACCGACTCGAAGAAGAGCCATTTACTCGCCTCTCACCTCTGATTCAGGCTCTAACACCTGTTTTGCATCCTTACTTAGACATTCCTTTTGCCTTTTTCGGTCACAGTTTAGGAGCATTAATTAGCTTTGAGCTTGCCCGTGAGTTACGCAAACAGAACTTACCAAGCCCAGTTCACGTATTTGTTTCTGCAAGCCCTGCTCCTCAGCTACCGGATCTGAATCTACCCATCCATCGACTGCCTGATGATGAGTTTATCCAGTCACTAGGTCGCTTAAATGGAACACCACAGGAAACATTAGAAAATCCTGAGCTGATGGAGTTATTCCTCCCAGTGTTGCGAGCAGACTTTGCGATTTTGGAAACTTACTTCTACTCCAGCGCAGATCCCCTCGATTGCCCAATCACAGTGTTTGGTGGCAAATCCGACCCCAAAGTCAGTGATTCGGAACTTGAGGCTTGGCGCAAGCAGACCCAGAAAGACTTCACCCTGCAAATGTTTCCTGGTGACCACTTCTTCCTCAAGAGCCATGACCAGCTTTTATTAAATGCGATCGCTACCCAACTTAGCCAACCTGTCGGGGTGATGGGGTGATGGGGTGATGTCAAATCCCACTCCCGGATCGAGAGTGGGATACCACCCAGATACTATTGCTCACAACAAAGCATAACAATCTTCCTAATCTAAGTGCTAACCACTAACTACTAATTACTAATTACTAACCACTAACCACTATTTTCACAAAGCAGCAAAATCTTTCAACCTTGGCCAAAAGGCCACGCTACGCGAAAAACCAACTAACTTTCAACCGACTAACTTTCAACCGACTAACTTTCAACCTATTTAAAAATAAAATTACCATGCCTGTTATTGCTGCTACTGCCTTCACGTTTCCCGAGCACTACTATCCTCAAGAAGTGCTAGCCACAGCGGTCAAAAAGTTTTGCATCGCGATGAATCTAGATTTTGATCTTGATACCATCGACCGCTTTTTCACCAATGTCAATGTCAAAGGCCGTTATTTCACCCACTCCCTAGATTCTTTCTTTGACCCACCGACTCCCGGAGTCACTGCTGAGCGGTCTATAGACCTTGCTCTCGATAACTTTGAAAAAACTGTGCGGTCATTGTTCTGTTCAACCGGCATCGAGCCCGAGGAGATCGCATTAATTGCTTCCTCCACACTCACCATTTCGGTTCCCTCCCTGGAAGCTCGGTTAATGAATCGCATCCCTTTTTCACGGTACATCAAACGACTACCAATGTTTGGCTATGGCTGCATGGGTGGAGCAGCAGGTATAGCGCGAGTGACAGAGTACCTAGAGGGACACCCCAAGGATGCTGCAATTTTCTTTGCTGGTGAACTGTCCTCTGCTCTGTGGCAGGGTTCCTTGCAAATGGAATTGCAAACAATGATTTCTAAACTACCAGACGACCCCTCTCTCTACAGCGAAATCATTTGCTCTATCGTTACTGCTGCACTGTTTGCTGATGGGATGGGAGCAGTTTTAATGGTAGGTCGCGATCATCCCTTAGCCAAGCCAGGTCAACCTCGGGTAATTGATATTGGATCAATTTTGCTTTCTGATACCACTCACTTGATGGGAATGGATATTGCCGATACCGGGTTCAGGAATATTCTCAGACCTGAAGTGTCTGACCATCTCAAAGGAGGACTGCGAGAGGTGATTGACCGACTCCTAAACAAGCATAACTTATCAACAGATGATATATCCTGCTGGATTGTGCATCCGGGTGGACCCAAGGTAATTAAAACGATACAAGAAGAGTTTGGACTGACTCAGGACGCAGTACAGCTTAGCTGGGACACGTTAGAAAAAGTTGGCAATATGTCCTCATCCACTGTGCTCTATATGCTCAATGAAGTCTTATCTCAAGAGCAGCCCAGTCCAGGTAGTTATGGCTTGATGGTCGCAATGGGACCAGGTTTCTCCCAGGAAATTCTGCTATTGCAATGGTAGGAAGCGCTCAATGATTACTAAGGTTATCTTCACGCTTGTTGTAGTTGCGGTCATTTTACAGCGACTGATTGAACTTCGCATCAGCAAACAGAATGCAACATACTTGCTTACTAACGGAGGACGAGAATATGGCTCAAATTCTCTTTGGATAGTAAAAGTATTGCAGGTGAGCTGGTTTGCAGCAATGATTAACGAGGTTTGGTGGCTCAATCGCCCCTTTATCCCAGGATTGGCAGCGATCGCACTGATGCTTACTGTCGCTGGTCAAGGCTTGCGATATTTATCAATGCGATCGCTAAAAAAGCGTTGGACTCTTCCGATCATCACCTTCCCAGGCAAGCCTGTAGTTAACTCAGGAATTTACCTTTACCTAAAGCATCCCAATTGGCTAGGAGTAATTCTGGAAATCGCCGCTTTACCCCTGATCCATACTGCTTATTTCACCACTATCGTTTTCAGCATCGCCAATGCTCTATTAATGAGTCGGCGTATTCACACTGAAGAACAAGCCTTAAGCGAAGACACCAACTATGGTGATGTCTTTGCTAATCGACCCCGTTTTATTCCAGTCATTGGATTTATTAAAGGAGCTAATAGTTCTAGATGAGAGTTGGTATTAATCCTGAAAACTTACTCGAAAAGAGTGCCCTTGCCTTGGGGCAAGTACCCCAACCTGCGATTGAAACTCAAGCCTGCCTGATTCTAGCCCGATCTATCATAGCAGCAACACAGCTAGGTGTGTTTGAAGCCCTAGGGTCAAGTTCACTTTCCGCCCAAGAGATTGCTGGGCGGTGTAATCTCAACAAGCATGCCTTAACCCAGCTTTTAGATGCTCTTGTTGCTACAGATTACCTTGCCAAGCAGAAGGAGTGCTATACCTTGGCTCCAGTTGCCCGTAAATGGCTACTAAGTGAGAATGAGTCGTCACTTTACGATTACACCATTAGCCGAGTTTTGGCGTGGGAATGGCTCACCCACTTAGAAGAGTTCATCCGCACTGGAGAGCCTTTGGAATCTCACGATAAAATGTCCCCCCATCACTGGCAACTTTATCATCGGGGTATGCGCTCAATCGCTAGCGTAGCTGCTTCTGAAGTAGTCCAATGCACACCTGTACCAACTGGTGCTCAGAAAATGCTAGATGTTGGTGGCTCTCACGGCTATTTGTCAGTAGCCCTCTGCCGCCGCTACCCTGACCTTAAAGCCGTCATCCTCGATTTACCTGAGGGCATTGAATATGCAGCACCGCTCCTGGCCGAGGAAGGCATGGGCGATCGCGTGGTTTATAAAGCTGGCAATGTTCTTACAGACGATCTAGGCACCAATGCTTATGACTTAATCTTTATGGCTAACCTAATACACCACTTTGATGAAAAAACCAATATTGAGCTATTTCAGCGTTTGGCTGAAGCTCTGCGACCTGGAGGCCATCTCGTCGTTCAGAAAACTATATTTCCTTCCAAACACGATGGACAACTGGGTGCATTGGGGAATTTGTTTTTCTCTTTGACCAGTGCTGGTAGTAACTGGTCTTTCTCTGAGATAGCTCAATGGCAACAAAAGGCAGGTTTAGTTCCCCGCAAACCCATTGAGTTCCGACGAACACCAGCCACTGGTCAACAGGTGGCAGTAAAACCCTAAGTTTGTTGGACGGACACACTTGTTAGTTTTTATAGCAGTTCTCAAATTGAGGACTGCTATATATGTCTATTTTTACTAAAAAGTATTTACCAATAATTAAAATATAAAACATGTTAAAGGTTTATTACCGAATTATTATTTCATGTTGGAAAACCTTTGGGATAAGCCACTGGTTGTTTTTATGGTTATTTCTGCCACCCTTAGCTTTTATTTTGGTTAGACTAACCCTGGCTTTAGATGAGATTTTATTTTCTAAGTATCGTGATATTAAAGTATTAAAACCGATATTTATCATTGGACACCCTCGGAGTGGAACTACTTTCCTCCATCATTTACTAACCCAAACAGAAGAATTTACTACATTCAAAGCTTGGCATATTTTTGTTCCATCACTCACAGCTCGTATTTTAGCTAAGCCTCTGGTTGACTATTTAGTTAAACACAATCTAAACTCCCTGATACCTGATGATATTGGACATGGAATTTCTATTGATAGAGTAGAAGAAGAAGAACTATTATTCCTTCACCAAGCCGATACTCAATTTGTGCTTTTAACGACACCCTTAGCCTTTGATGATCAGGAGCATCCAGAGCTTCGCTTCCATGATCAGCAACCAGCATCTCGTCGTCGAAGTTCAGTAAAATTTTTTGAAAGTTGTTTAAAGCGGCATATCTATTACACAGGGAAAAAACAAGTAATTGCGCAAATTCATTTTTCTACTCACCGCATTAACACATTGCTAGAAATATTTCCAGATGCCAAATTTATCTATTTAGTTCGTCCACCTCACGAAACAATTCCTTCTCATCTTTCCCTGGATCGAAATTTTATGGATAACCAATGGGGTCTAAAAAATATACCATCCGATAAACTTAAACGATATGAGGAAAGGCGATATCGCTATAATGTAGACCTTTATCGCTATTTTTATAACCTTCAAAAAAATCAAGAAATTCCAGAAGATAACGTCATGGTTATGCCCTATAATTTATTACACTATGATTTAAAAAAAGCTTTTGCTAAAATAGTAATTTTTACCGGAATTAATCCCAGCGACAAATTACAATACTCTATAAAAAAACAAGCGCAACAACAGACAAACTATCAACGAAAACATCGTGTAAAAAATATTGAAGAATTTAACTTAACAAGAGAGCAGATTATGAAAGACCTTTCATTTGTTTATGAGGAGTACAAGTTTGATAAAATCGCCAATGAACTATAAATAATAATCAACAACTAACAATTTCTCTTGGTGCGCGTTCCCTAGGTCGGGAAACCCGACCGGGGTCGCACCGCTTAATTAAAAGTTAAAGCTAGAATGTAGCCATAATAAGGAACCTAGCTCTTAGCCCTCGTAAATAATACTCCAGTTTATTGCGATTTAAGCTCATTAACTCCTTAACCAAATCCCAACACGATTCCATAAACTCACCCAACGCAAGCCCATATAAGCCAATGTAAAAGCTGCTATCTCTCCTTTCCATACGTCCAGACTCTTTAACTCGACCAACATATTTTTGTACACCTTTACTTTTTATTTTTTGCCCTTGAAAAGTGGCCAAGCTATAGGCAATTGCTACAAGTAATATCAAAGATATCAAACGCTCACCAGAAAGATTAGTATCTTCGCGCGTTATATCCACCACTTTTAAAATATCTAAACATTTCTTCTTCTCTTGGTGCGCGTTCCCTAGGTCGGGAAACCCGACCGGGGTCGCACCGCTATATTAAAACGCTTTTTATAAGTTCTGATAGCTTCGGTAAGATTATCTAAACTTGTTAAGATAAACCATCCCTCTTTGGGAGAGCAACCGTGTAACTTTCGTTTCCATTTACTAGCTATATTAAAACCAGCAATTTTGTAAATTTTTGTTACTTTTACCCCTTGAAGAAACAAAGATAATCCTGGTTTTAATCCTCAAGCATTTAACTCTCTCCAAATTCCATTCTCTAATTCCACAAATTCATCCTTTTTTAGCCTCAAACAAAACTGTAAAGACTTATTCCTTAGCCAGTCAGCTAATTTAACATAACAAAATTCTCTATCTCCCAATACGAGGGGTTGATAGTTTTTAAATAAGCGATGCAGCGCGGTCTTGGGGAGCCAGTGCGGTCTTGGGGAGGCAGCGCGGTCTTGGGGGTTTCCCCCATGAGCGACTGCCGTGGTTCCCCCCATGAGCAACTGGCGTGGTTTCCCCCATGAGCGACTGCATCAAGACAAGAAAAATTTTGACTTAACCAACTAGTGATAATGGGAAACCACAATTGCTCAATATTAAGTATTGGTAAGGAGAGAAATCTTTAGGTGCGACCCGTGGCGAATTTAATTCGCCAAGGGAAAGCGCACCTTTGTAATTTTTTTCGTCTACTCTCAACTAAAATTGGTATAGGTAAAGCGGTTGCTAATTTTTCTAGGCTAACTTATTTGATATCTTGTAAAAGATTAATTAAAAGAGAACAAAGCAAGTATTCAGAACGTACTAGTTTATTTTATAAGTGTATTTGGTAAAATAGAGGTATCATTTTCAGCTTTATTGGTCTTATTGAAAATTACTGACCTATCTTTTTTTTCCATAATTTGGTCTAATTATTACCCCACATGGGTTTTGGGGCGCTTGTCGCCCCCCCAGCGCCCAATGGGTAATATTTGCATTACATTTGAGCTGATAATATGCTGGCAAATACGACATATTAAATTGGATTTAATAGGTAAATTTATTCCATAAAGTGCGTTATTTAAAGCATCATAATAATTTGAATATATGACCAAATTTCCAGTTGATACAGAGGATAAAACTCTGAAAAAAAAACAGCCCAAACCTTCACGGGGTCAGGGCAAATGCATCTAAATTATAGAAGCCTTACTCAGAAGAGATTTCCAAATTAATAAATATAAATACTTATCCCATGAATCTCAGATCCAGTAGGCATGTCAAAATAAGATGCGTTTGCCCTGCTTTCTAACGGGGGACCCCATCAGCTGCCTCTATTTAAGCTTGGAAATCTCAGTATTATCCTCGCCAGGCATAGACATTGAAAACATTAGAACCATGGAAAATAGGTTCTTGCTCGACTTGAATTTCGCTTAAGCCGTGTTCTTTGAGCAAATTCGTAATTGTTTGGAGTCGATGCTCTAGATCGTGAACTTCAACAACAATTTGCTTGATCTTTTGCCAATCCTGAGCTTCGATGCCTAAAAGTACATCCAACTCGCTTTTCTCGACATCTATCTTAAGCAAATCAATCTGTTCGATATTGTGTTCACTGATAATCTCTGAAACAGTTTTTAACTGGCAAGTTACCCGCTCGCTTTTAAAAGCTTTTTCTATTCTATTTTGGATGATCAGCGACCGCATAAACGACGGAAACAAACGAAGCAAACGAAAAGCTTTGGGAGCCTGTTTAAGATTGCGAACAATAGCCTGATTTAGTTGATTTTTTAGCTCATTTAACTCCTCTGGATATGCAGTGGATAACATGCTAGCGTTGGGATTATAAGCAAATGTTATACTCTTGGATTCCTGAGAAAGTCCACAGGGGAAGACTTTAATTTTATCTGAATCAAAGCGTTGAGCGTTAGCCTGTAGTACATTAAAAATTGGTGGAATAGGTTCAAAAGCATAAATACTAACATTTTTATGACAATTTTGATATGCCCATAAGGCAAACAAACCAATGTTAGCTCCTACATCAAATACGATATCACCTTCGTGCAGCTCAATTCCATATTTAATGTAGCCTTGAATCTGTTTGTACAGAACTGGTACTTCTTTTTCCTGCAGGCAAAATATTTTCTTACCATTAGGAAGCTTAGTTTCCTGAATTATATTTTGCATAAAGCTAGAACCATTTGTTAATAATTTTTACTAGGTAGTAATGTGAGAAATAACCGGTTTACCTGTAGCAACAACCTGTTCGATAATATCAGCAGCTCGACTAACTCCCCCTGCTCGTCTAATTGCCTCTTGTAGCCTAAAGGCATTATTTTTATAGGAATCTTCGGTTAAGACTCGTTTGATAGCGTTTTTTAATTTCTCCACCCTGACTTTGCCCAAAGGTATTACTTCCCCTGTTCCTGTCCAAGCGATCCGCGCCGCCACTCCAGGTTGATCGTTAGCAATGGGAATAGCTACCATTGGTACCCCATTACTTAACGATTCTAGGGTGGTATTCATTCCTGCATGAGTGATGGTAAGGGTCGCTTTTTGTAATAGTTCTAATTGAGGTGCATAGCTAACAACTATGGGATTTCCAGGTAATTCTGGTAAAGATTCTGGACTAGCAGCCCCACCTAAAGTAATGACTAATTGCGCATCTAATCCCACACAAGCTTTTGCAATCCTTTGAAAAATCCATAGAAGCCGATTTTGTAAAGTTCCCATAGAAGCATAAATTAAGGGTTTTCCAGTCAATTTTTCATAAGGAAAAGGCGCAGCTTCTCGACTTGCTGGGTTACTATAGGGACCTGTAAAATGAAAACAAGACGGTAGTTTTCTTCTAGGAAATTCAAATTCAGCAGGTTGTTGACTAAGTTGAGCTAACTTGGAATAGTTTTGATTGGGTTTATTATAGGTAGATAAATTCCACTGCTTACGATACTCATTAACAACTGTTTTCAGAGATTGTACCACTATAAGATCAAGCGGTGCATAACCCACTCTGTTCCTTAGAAGTCCCCGCCATGAAGGGTCATAATTCCAGGAGCTGAAAAAGGGAGGAACACTTATTTCCCGATTCAATATTACAGCAGCACACACAGTAACAAAAGGAATGTCTAGATACTCAGCGATAGTTCCTCCTTCTGGAGAAGCTTGATCGACTAACAATACCTCTATACCTGCTGCTTTAATGACTTCTGGAGCATCCCGAAGAAATATTTTTGCTACATTCATCATCCTATTCATGGTATACTCGAATGCCTTAAATCCTCTGAGATGACCTAGTCGAGTAAATGAGTCCTTTGTGCTTCCTTTGGAAAAATCCGACTTGCCAATCACCTGAAATTCTAATCCTGCAGCTAGAACTTTTGGTTGAGCGTCTTCAATTCCTAATACGGTGACACGATGACCACGCTGTTTCAGTTCGTAACCTAAAGTAGTCATCAAGTTAAGATGACTAGCAGCAGCAGGACAAATTATTCCAAAATGAGTCATGATATTTGATCAGCAAAAGACGTTTTGAATGGAGTTTATAGCTATAGCGGGATTTAATGGGACTTGATCAAAAATTCAGCTAAAATATACCCTAAACTAGCTTTGTAAGGGATGAATAGGTTCCGATACTTGTCTAACCAATCGATAAAACGACAAGATATGGCTGTACAAACTGCTTCCGCAGCATTCCTAGCGCTGATTGTTAATTGTTAACGGTAGCTAGCATCGAGATAAGTTTATTCCTAACGTTATTCCTAGAGTGGGGGACAATTACTCCTAGGATAGACTGCAGCAGTAACCTCTTGTCTAAGCTAACTATTTTTTGGCGTCTCCCTGTAGAGCGGGAAACGTCTTGATCAAATCACCCTGTTGATGGAAAGCAAGTCTTTGCTGGCAATCACACAAAGTAATTACTATAGTAGTATACTAATATATATCTTGCACTAGCCTCCCAAACCCGTGCATAGTAGGGTTATATAGGGGCTATATAAACGTAGACGCTTTCTTCGACTTGCCGTAGGCTAGTCGGACTTCAGTTTTCAAATTAAGTGTGTAACACTTTATTCGATCTCCATCGATTATAACTTTAAAATAATGCTATTGACAAGTGCAATTTTGGTTATATTAACTAACTTGTTGTTAATTTCATTAGCCAAATCGTCAAGACATTTTAGCTAAGCTTCTTATTGATTACGGTAGTACTGCCGACTATCAGGATAAATTACGAGACTTTTACCATGACCTATTGTTTGCTAATATTCTCTACCAGCCACTAAATACTCACTCAGTAATTACACTAACTTCATCCATTGTAAAAACTATTTATGTAAGCTTTACACAGATGATAGACAACCTTGTTAAGATAATGGACAACGAGTGATTTTTTGGTAAATCTAGTGTTGGGAAAGTTTTTCTGTCCCTAGAGGGTGTATCCAAGGTTACTATAGTTACCCTTCACTCTTGGATGTCATGGTGCAATGCAAATGAGAATCCACCCCTCATTTTTTTTTAAATAACTTAAAACCGTTTAATTTTTGAATCTCAGCTCCCATTCATTTCTGAGATATCAAATTCAGGGAAGCAGCTACTACCTAAGTTGATTAGGTAATCTTTACTAGTTACATGACCTATTGTACAGTTTTAGTTTGGGTATGGCTGTTATTTGTTTTGAAAATCGATTTTTAGTTAAAAAAATAATTTCACTTCAAGAAAACTTTCCGGAATATCCCTTAGCTAGGATGTAGCTAACTATTATGCCAAGTCAATCAATCATTAGTATTGATTTTTTTCATCAATTGATTTACAGCGGATTAGAGAAAAATGAACTCCACCTACATCAATAGCTACAGACATGATAAAAAACTAAACCCCCTTTCCTTATTGGCTCAATTATCCAGTCGTCATGCCAATGGATGTTTACAAGTATCTAGTGGTTCAGTTTCTTGGTCAATCTATCTAGAAAATGGTAAATTAATCTATGCCTCAAACTCCATCAACCCATTTGATCGCCTAGATCATTACTTATCTCGTCTAAGTCGTAGAATTCCTACCCTTGTTAGTGCCGTTCGGGTTCAGGTTCGCCTGATCTTTGAAGCCAACTTAAACAGTCATTCAAATTATCCTTCAGATTATCAAGCAATTTGTTGGTTGGTTAATCAACATTATCTCAATTCCGTTCAGGCAGCAAGTCTGATCGAAGAATTGGCTGAAGACGTAATAGGTTCTCTGCTGTCAGAGAAAGAAGGAACTTACCAATTACTGGAAACTAATCCATCTGAGGATTTGCCTAAATTTTGTAGGCTTGACCTTCGCACAATTGTTGAACACTGTTACGAACAGTTACAACATCAGCACTCTTCTAACTCAAAGCCAGTGAATAATCCCTATAGCTCTCATTCTGTAGTCCCCATCGGAAATTCTACACAATTGAATTCAATTCACGAACCCTCTCTAAATAAGTCGGCTCAATTAGAGCAGAGCTTCCAATATAATACATCGGTTAATCAAAAACCAATGTCTACCAGTAAAACTTATAAGATTGCTTGCATTGATGATAGTACAAGTGTTTTAAATGCCATCAACTCCTTCTTGGAAGATAAAAGTTTCTCTGTTGTCATGATTAATGACCCAGTTAGGGCATTAATGCAAGTGATCCGTATTAAGCCTGACCTAATTTTGCTCGATGTTGCCATGCCAAACTTAGATGGTTATGAGCTATGTTCTCTGTTACGAAAGCATTCACTTTTTAAGCATACCCCAATTATTATGGTAACTGGCAATACTGGTTTCCTAGACCGAGCTAAAGCTAAACTTGTTGGAGCATCTGGTTACTTGACTAAACCGTTTAACCAATCCGATCTCCTTAAGATAGTGTTTAAACATCTCAACTAATCATTGGGGATATATATCCCTTATATCTATGAAGGATAAAAAGCTGAATTCGGTGTTAATTTATTAAGACATTTAGGGTTGTATTATAAATACATATCCCTCTATAGGTTATTATTATAGATTATTTTATTGGTTATAGTTTACCTAACCAATACTTTTACACACTCACCAATTATAAACTCAGCAATTATTGGTTTCCTCACATAGGTTAACTTGTAAATTAATGAACACGTCAGCACTAGCCAATATCCCCCAGACCTGGTCTCAGTTAGCTAGTATAACCAAACCATCTGAACAACACAATAATATCGGGGATGCTTATCTTAAATTTTTGTTAAATGAACAAACCCCTGCGGTTATATCTATGAATCAAGCCCAGGAAGTTCTAGTCTTGCCCCAAGAGCGTCTGACCCCCATGCCAAATATGCCTCTGTACGTACAGGGGTTGATGAATCGGCGTTCTCGTGTGTTGTGGGTAATTGATCTAGCTCAAATGCTAGGTTTACCCACCGTAGAAACCAATGTTCAACAGTACAACATAGTGACGCTCCGTAATCAGTCAGCGTCTTTAGGGGTTGCAGTCCAAAGCATTGAAGGGGTGTTGCGACTAACACCCGATTGTATTCAATCTCCACTGGGACAAGTGTCATCGGGTTTGGTTCCCTACTTACGGGGATGCGCTTTGCAAGAGCAAGAAATTTTGTTAGTACTAGATGGTTTGGCAATTATGGCTTCATCCCTTTTACACAACACCTAATTTAACGGGAATTAACTTAAACTCAAGGGCAGCTGGTAATTATTGATTGTTAATTTAATACTATCCTTAAACGATACTGTTTTTTTAGATAATAGATTTATAAATGCTTTTATAAAAACTAAGTTAGTAGCCAA
>NZ_JAAHIG010000256.1:0-12938 GCF_010692305.1 Moorena sp. SIO4G3
TCCTAAAGGGCAGGGTTTGCACCTGCATCCGAAGGACAGTTAGAACTTTTTGAGGTATTTTACCTCGCGAGTCCCCTAGCTTATACCCCTCCCGTTTCGGGAGGCTCCTAGCTAGAACGAGCCGCACTAGAACTTAGACTGGTCAATTATGAGCTTTTTCAAGCTCCCGCTATAGTCTGAAAAGACTTAGCGGTGAGTTATTGACGATTATTGACTCTCCTGAAGTGTTTTCATTGAAAACAGAAGTTGCCGTCTTTTGTTTTCAGTGAGCTTAAAGATAATATGCATTATTGTAGAAAACAATTACTTACCAAAAGGTGCGTAACCCAGTTATATGGGAACTCCCCAGGCTTATCAGAGACAATTTTGAAGATGATTTAACAATGACCGCTTACTTTTAGACCTGCCTTACAATACTACCTACCTTGGCACTTCCCCAGTAGCATATTCGTAAGATTTCTTAACGATGGACTTGACTGTCTCCAGCTCTTCGTCGTCCCGTGGTGAAAACACCATTACTAGTCCTACAGGATATAGGCCTTGTGTGACCAAGTAATGATCCTCTCCCCATCGCCAACCCTATCCGCAGGAAACATTATGGCCTTCGCCCCTCCTCCTAAAACCCCAACTTCTGCACTGCCCTCCGTTTCACCTCCTCACCCCGCCTATCATACTTGGCCGTAGTCACAGGGGAAGCATGGCCAGCTAACTTCTGTACCGTCACAATATCAATCCCAGCATCGAGCAGATCAGAGCAAAAGGTTCTGCGAAAATCATGGGGACTAAAGGACTCCACCCCAGCTTCTTTAGCCCGCTTCTGCAAAATCAACAATACCGCCTGGGGGGTCATCTTTCTGTTCTGTATCTGCCCGCCTTTGCGGATTGGACACAATAGCGCTCCTGCTTGGTGACCTCTGACATTCAACCAATCATTTACAAACGCGATCGCGTTTTCAGGTAAATAAACGGTCCTATCTTTACCCCCCTTACCCTGACGCACTTCCAATGCACCACTATCACTATCAAAATCTCGCACTTCCAGCTTCACCACCTCTGCCCGTCGCAATCCTGTACCCCGTAGGATACCAATTAGGGCTTTATCCCTAGCCCCTTGATTAGTTGTATCGGAAGTACATACCTCAATAAGTGCCGTAATTTCTGTTTGAGTTAACGCCCGACCTCTAGGTAAGGGATGATTCTTGATCCTGGGTAAATCCACCGCCGCCTCGAAATCTTCTGGATCCATCAGTTTTAACTTCTTTGCCACAGCTAACACTCCTCTGAGGGCTGCCATCTTCTTCTTGACCGTGGCGGGGGCATTGATTTCCAATAATGCGGCTTGGACGGCGGCGGTGTGCTGATAGGTGAGAGCTGCCCAGTCAAGGGTATCTGCGTCACATTCGTTATTGGTTAGTAGGGATGCGATCGCATCCAAAGCTTGCCTCATTGTTCGCTGCGACCCAGGACTCAAACTACTCAAATAAACCCGTGCCGGATGCCCAGTCAAGGGTAAAGCTTTGGTGAGAGAGAGTGATGTAGTAGTGATGGTTACACTCATTTTCTTATGAGAAGGGGCCTTCTAAAAAGTAATTATGTCACATATTGAACCACTCAATGATCTAAGAGAATCACTATTTTGTATTACACCCTTGACACTTTGTAGTATATTTTGTAGTATATATGTAATATAGTAATAGAGGCCGCAAACCTGCTTGCTCATCTGAACCTTGAAAATTTCAGAGAATGTGTCCAGGTCGCCTAATGGTAGGGCATTGGTCTGCAAAACCGATCGTGTGAGTTCGATTCTCACCCTGGACTTCAAATATTGCAGTTCCAGGGCGGGTTCAATTCCCGTCGGCACTGTCAATTGGGTTGGTATCCAAGTCAGGTTGAAGGAAGCCGTCTGTAAAACGGATGCCTCTGTGCGCCGTAGGTTCAAATCCTACCCAACCCATTCTGGAGAGGTCGCTATTGGCAGAGCAAGCTGTTTGCTAGACAGTTGTAGATGTAAGTCTACTGGGGGTTCGAGTCCCTCTCTCTCCGCGTTGTGGGAGTTGGAAGTTAGTAAATAGTTAGCGTTACTTTGCGTCTGTTTTCGGTAGCTTGCGGATATATTCGCCGCCTGAGACATAGACCAACCTAAGACGTCTGCGTTCGAGCTTTGTAGCTGACCGTGTTCATGTTCTTTTAGCCTTACTTTTAACCAGTATTCGCCCTTGCTCATTGAGCAGTTTTGTGGGTATAATATTAGGTAATAACAGGCTAACACGCTATGGCTCCCAATCACTCTTACACGACAAAACTGAAGCTTAACAACCGTCAAAAAACGTTGATGGCCAAACACGCTGGTTTTAGTCGGTGGGTGTACAACTGGGGTTTAGCGATGTGGAAAGATGCCTACAATGAAGGGTTAAACCCTAACATTAAAACCCTAAAGCGGTTATTTACCAACCATGTCAAACCTGAGTATCCCTGGATGAGGGAATTATCCTCAAAGGTTTACCAATATGCGTTCATCAATTTAGCCGAAGCATTCAAAAGGTTTTTCAAAGGATGGGGTAAGTACCCTAGATTCAAATGCAAGGGTAGAAATGATCGTTTTACTATCGATAATTCAGGGAGACCGATTCGATTAGGTGGACTAATTCATAACTTACCCTTCCTGAAGCAGGTTAGAACGTTTGAACCCCTACCAGATTGTCTAACTAAAAAAGTCACAATCTACAAAAAAGCCGGGGAGTGGTATATTAGCTTATCTATTGAAAAGACCTTTGAAGCAACACTTAAAGAACGAGAAAGAGTTGGTGTTGATTTTGGAATAAAAACCCTAGCTGTATTAAGTTCTGGTGTTGAGTTTAAAGGACTTAAGCCTTACCGCAACGCTCAACGGAAATTATCTAGAGTTCAACGGAAATTATCTAAAAAAGTAAGAGGCTCTCAGAATTACTCAAAAACCCAGCTTGAAGTACAAAAACTTCACCGTCGAGTGGCTGATATGCGAAAAGATTATCTTCACAAGATGACCACTTATATAGCTAAAAACCACAGCGTAGTTGTCATAGAAGATTTAAACGTTTCTGGGATGATGGCTAATCATAAATTAGCGAAAGTTATCGGTGATTTAGGACTGTATGAAGCCAGGCGGCAACTTCAGTATAAGTGTGAACGCTACGGTGCCAAGTTAGTAGTAGCTGACAGGTTCTTTCCATCTAGTCAATTATGTTCATCATGCGGAAATAAACAGCCAATGCCTTTATCTGAAAGGATTTATGAGTGTGGTTGCTGTGGAAATAAGATTGATCGGGATTGGAATGCCTCAATGAACCTAGAAAGCTATAACGAGTACGGCTCGACTCGTAAGCCTGCTGAGGGTTAACCGCTCCCATGCCCCCGTTGAAGCAGGAAATCAACACACAAAGTCTCGTTATGTGACGCTTTGTACATGTTTGATGGAGCAGTGTAGTGTAATGGATCAACACGCTGGTCTTCGGAACCAGAAATCGGGGTTCAAATCCCTGCATTCTCGCTAATCCTGGGAGTGTAGCCTAACGGACAAGGCCTCAGTCTTCTAAACTGATCGATGTAGGTTCAAATCCTGCCACTCCTGTTCTATGAAAATAAGCTGAAATCCTTCTGTATAAGGATCTGTCTAAATCGAAAACCTGGCAATCCATCCACGTTGGACAAATTGCGGTAATTCAGATGCTACATCAATAGCTAATTGATCAGCAGCCAGGTCTTGACAAATTGCTTCAAATCGATTTTCCCCTTGAAAAGCTTTCAGCAGTTGCCATTCTTCCTTTGTTGGCAGCTCAATGCGCATATCATAACCATTGCGCCAGAGGAATAGTTGTATCCCGCCTTCATCCAAATTCACTTGCTGATCACCTTCGTATTCAGGCTGATTAACTTCCCAAATGCGATGGATCGGGTAAGCCGACTCGATCAGAACACTATTTTTAGGTAAATGGAAAATCAGTTCTCCCCATTTTTCTTGGGGAACTGTACTCAATGCTTGGACATCTAACTTGGTAGCTTTTTCACCATTAAACACCCGATGCCAGTGCCACTCTAACCGGGCTACATCTGGTAAATAGGGTAACTGTTTGGCTGGCTCAAAATTGGCAAGAAAATCAGGAAAGTGCTCACCATAATTCCCTAAATCCATTGATATAGAAGGAAAGCGTTGGATATAGCTTCTCGCTGTTCCCTCAAAAAATTTCTCTCCCACCAAACAACAGCAGACTGGATAAATTGACATTAAGGTTTGGCTCAGGTTGCCTAGGACACTGCTACGATAAATGGCTAACCCTTCAGCAGGAGTCAATTGTTTAGCTGCTTTGATGTGTTGAGCAAGGGTTTGTGTACTGGCAGGATTATTTTCAAAAACAGCATCGTAAAATAACTGTTGTAGTCTCCTTAATTCCATGATTATATCGGTTTTTAAGGTTATAGCAAAGGGAATGGGGAATCGGGAATCGGGAATGGGGAATCGGGAATCGGGAATCGGGAATCGGGAATCGGGAATCGGGAATCGGGAATCGGGAATAGTGGTAAAGAGCTCCGAATAGTTTGTGATGTTATGAGAAATCAGCAAGATTGTTCATGACCTATTTAAAAATGCTATATATAGGTATCCTAAAGAAATTGTGATAATTTTTGTTCCGAAGTTCCCGACTCCCGACTCCCGACTCCCGACTCCCGACTCCCTGTTCCCTGTTCCCTGTTCCCTGTTCCCTTTGCTATACTTACCTGATCTAAATACTCCTGAGCTTTACTAGCTTGAGTCATTAATACCTCAAAAGCTGGGATATCAGTATCCCATTCAATCAGAGTAGGCACCGGACCAAAGCGCTCTAATGTTGCTTGATACAATTGCCACACTGGAGGATGAACGGGATAACCGTGGGTATCATATAGATAGTCTTCCCGTTCTTCATACCCTGCTAAGTGAATTTGTTTGACCCTGGTTGCTGGAATTGTATTCAGGTAATCAAGGGGGTCAAATCCTTGATTAGTAGCAGTGACATAAAGATTGTTGACATCTAGCAGCAAGTAACAATCGGCTTTTTCTAACAATTGTTGAATAAATACCCATTCTGGCATAGTTGAATCTGTGAAGCTCACATAAGCCGATGGGTTTTCTATCAAAATCCGACAACCTAGAAATTCCTGAGCTTGCAAGATCCGTTGGGCTACATGTTCCATCACCGCTTCGGTATAAGGAAGAGGAATTAAATCGTTAAGATAGTGACCATTAACGGAAATCCAGGATAGGTGATCGGAAATGTATGCTGGTTCAATCTGCTGGGCTAACTCTTTTAAATTTGTCAAATACTCTAAATCTAAAGGGTCGGTTGACCCCAAAGACATACCGACGCCATGCAACGTAACGGGATAGTTTTGGCGAACTTTTTCTAAATAGTGGAGTGGTAAACCCTGAGACGTTAAATAATTATCTAATAATACTTCAAACCAAGGTATAGTATGTTTATGAGTAAGGATATCTTGATAATGGGCGGAGCGTAAACCGATTCCAGCACCGTTAATTGAAGCTGAAGGAAGGTGAGTTGTCATAGCATTGTTTTCATGACATTGTTTTCATGGCATTATTTTTAGGATTTATCCATGGTAGTGGTAAGGTATCAGCACGAAGCATTTCAGCTGAATCTAATTCCCCCCTTTCTTAAGGGGGGTTAGGGGGGATCGGTATACATAACACTACTAAGCTGAATCTAATTCCCCCCTTTCTTAAGGGGGGTTAGGGGGGATCGGTATACATAACGCTACTCAGCTGAATCTAATTCCCCCCTTTCTTAAGGGGGGTTAGGGGGGATCGGTATACATAACCCTACTCAGCTGAATCTAATTCCCCCCTTTCTTAAGGGGGGTTAGGGGGGATCTGTGTACATAACCCTACTCAGCTGAATCTAATTCCCCCCTTTCTTAAGGGGGGTTAGGGGGGATCTGTGTACATAACCCTACTCAGCCATGATTCATAAGCTGATAGCTGAGTGCCCAGCCTGCTGATAGCTTCCTTTAATTGGCTTGCGCACTCTCGGTTGGCTTTTCAGTTTCCTGGCTGGATTTTGATTCTCCTACAATCGTGGCACCAACAATCTTGTTGCAAGTGCCTTCAGGAACGTAGATCCACTCTTCGGGATCGCTATCTACCTTAGCCATCCCGCCGCAATCATGCTTGCTGGTGCCACAATCGTTCTGACCCGCCTTAACGATACCAGCACATTTTTCCATTCCTTCCTTACCGGCCAAGGCGTTTTCAGATGCTACACCTAAACCTAGAGCCAAGACACTAGTCAAGGCAGCGCTTACCATTACAGTTTTTTTCATATCTTTCATGACATAACTCTCCCGAATATCAGAACTGACTCGTAAGTCCGTAGACAGAATTAACCTAAAACAGTGTTGGTTTAATTCCAATCTATGTAATTATTATTTAAAGTATTTAACCTATCTTAACTGAGTCTTTGAAAAGTATGAGATAACCCTGAGAAAGTTATTAAAATAGGATAGAACATTTGAAAACCTTTGGAAACAAAGGACTTAAGCTATCAGCTATCAACTTTTTGTTGTAAATCTATCACTCCCGCAAGTGTGGGAAGTGTGGGGAGATGGGGAGATGGGGAGATGGGGAGATGGGGGAGATTTTTATTAAGCGATGCAGCGCGGTCTTGGGGGTTTCCCCCATGAGCGACTGCATCAAGACAGGGTAACTATCATAACATGATATTAGCCTTCTATTGTGCTAAGTGTTTTTGCCAAAGTGAGATCCACCCACTAATGCTTTTGTAGTTACCAATAGCTTTATCATTGTCAATCACCCTTTCCAGAAGAAACCATTTTTTGAGGTTCAACCGTAATAATAGTTTCCTAGTAAGCGTGAGGTACATCTGAAGTTTCTGCCCAGCTCCGAGATCCGCTGCTCCCTGCTCCCTGCTCCCTGCTCCCTACTCCCTGCTCCCTACTCCCTAAAACCCAGAAACTTGTACCTCACCAACTTGAATAATGTAAGATGTGGCAACCACTAAAACAACAACTATGGGAATGGCGCGGTGTTCTAATTACTACACCGGTGGTGGCTGGAATTGCGATCGCATTCAGGCTACTCGGCTGGTTACAGCCTTACGAACTAGCGGCTCTCGACCAATACTTTTGTTGGCGTCCGAAGGAAGCTACGGATGAACGGATTGTGATTGTGGCTATGACTGAGGCAGATTTAAAGCTTGCTCAACGGTGGCCAATCACTGATGGAAGGCTTGCCCAACTTTTAGACAAAATCAAAGCTCAAAATCCTGCAGCCATTGGTCTTGACCTGTATCGGGATTTTTTAGTTGAACCCGGTCATGGTGACTTACTCAGGGTGTTTGAAACCACACCTAACTTAGTTGGTATCGAATACATCGATCAAGACAACCCTGACAATGCGGTGGATCCTCCACCGATTCTCAGTGAACGTGGTCTCGTAGGTGCCAATAATGTCGTAAACGATATGGATGGTATCCTGCGGCGCAGCTTACTTTCTTTGAAGGTAAATGATCATGTACAGCCCTCCTTTAGTATGCTCCTAGCGGGGATTTATCTAGAGTCAAAAAACATTTTTCCTGAACCATTACAGCAAGATCCCAGAATTTTCCAGTGGGGCAAGGCCATGTTTCGCCCTTTGGCCAGCAATGACGGTGGTTATGTGGGAATCGATGATGGCGGTTACCAGATTTTCTTGAACTATCGCGGACCAGCGGGAACCTTCCGCACCGTAACCATGATCGACGTTCTGAAAGATAACATTCCAGATGACTGGATCAATGATTCCATCGTTTTAATTGGTGCAACTGGGGTCAGTTTAAATGACTTTTTCTACACCCCCTACAGTAATGACACTACCATGCGGGAGTCAACGACTGGGGTGGAAGTCCAAGCTAACATGGTCAGCCAAATTATTAGTGCTGTCGAAGATGGTCGTCCCTTGCTCAAAACCTGGTCTGAGCCTGTGGAAATCCTGTGGATTGTAGCCTGGTCTTTAGTCGGTGCCACTCTAACTTGGAAATGGCGCTATCTTGGGGGTCTCAGAGGGCTGTCCTTGAGGAGAACTGCGATTACCGTGGTGGCTACAGGGGCATTATTCGGAAGTACCTATGGAGCGTTTTTGGGGGGTTGGTGGCTCCCGGTGATACCGCCATTGTTAGCCTTAAGTGGGTCTGCAATTGCCATCACAGCTTACGTTGCTAGCACTGCTAAAGAGATTCGTAACACCTTTGGACGTTACCTAACTGACCAAGTGGTGGCGGATTTGCTGGAGAACCCAGACAAACAAAAACTTGGGGGTGAAAACCGGAAAATCACGATCTTGACCTCTGATTTAAGAGGCTTCACTGCGATCTCAGAACGGTTACATCCCCAAGAGGTGGTCAAAATCCTCAACATCTATTTGGGTCACATGGCGGATGTGATTACTGCTTATCAAGGAACTATCGACGAGTTCATGGGGGATGGGATTTTAGTGCTTTTTGGTGCTCTCACCCTCCAAGAGGATGATGCCCACAGAGCAGTGGCTTGTGCCCTAGCGATGCAGTTAGCCATGACTAGTGTCAATGAAGAAATCGAGCAGTTGGGCTATCCAAAACTGGAAATGGGCATCGGTATCAATACCGGTGTGGTTGTGCTTGGGAATATTGGTTCCGAAAAACGCACCAAATATAGTGTCATTGGCAGCGCCGTTAACCTGGCTTACCGGATCGAATCTTATACAACTGGTGGTCAAGTTATGATTTCTTCTTCCACTTTGGAAGAAACTGGCGAATGCTTAAGAATTGACGGTCAAATACAGGTAAAACCCAAGGGAATTAAACAGCCAATTACTATCTATGAAGTGGGTGGAATTGGGCATCATTATAACCTATTTTTACCCAAACAGCAAGAAACGTTTTTCCAGGTTAACCAAAAAATTGAGCTACAATTTAATTATGCTTTTCTAGATGGAAAGCATATCAGCAAGTCGGTCTACACTGGACGTTTAGTAGAGATTTCAAGTAAGGGAGCTAAGCTTCGTGCTAACAGCAGCGAAATCTCTGCTATCCCTGAGCCACTCAGTAATATTAAGCTCAACTTACTCGATCCAGATAATGTGAACCAACCCAGTGAGGACATCTACGCCAAGGTTTTAGAAAAAACAGCAGAACCGGGAAGTTTTTACATCCGGTTAACTGCTGTCCCTCCGGAGATATCAGCAAAACTAGAATCTCTATACCAGTCAGTAATCAGGAATTGATCCTAAGTTCTGTGAAGTCTAATTTAGTCACCGTTGAGTTGGGTCAAGGGTTTCGGGTATAAAAAGTTACCTGGTTCCAGGCAATTTGGTCTAATTTCAAGTCTAGTTAATCGCTGCTAGAAAAACCCTGTGTTGGTTGCGGGATAATCTTTTGATCGTTTCCCTGCCACAGGAAAACTAGTCAGCGGGATTTGAGATTAGAAATCCATGGCACCAAAAAATTATATCTCTGAAACAATTAAGCTTAAACTCAGGCTTTACTAAGGATTAATGCTAATTCTTGTAATTGTCTATTCTAGTTTAATAATTCAATAAACTGATGAAAAATACCGCTAACATTATTAATTTATTCGGGCGTACAACATGGGCATGTACAACATCAATCCTGATTGTACTGCTGTTTTGCACACTCACCCCTAAACCAAGCTATTCTCAAGGGTTGCAATCTGTCAACGGTCAGGTTGCAGATTCTAATCATAACTCATCTGAAACCCAAAATAGTTCCCAAAATAGTTCAGCTAAACGCTCACGCTTACGATTTATTCCACCAACCGATAGCGCTCCTCGAAAGAGTAATGGGTCTGGTTCACGAGGCGGGTGTGAGCAGTTACCAAGTGAATTGGTGACGCTGTTAATTCCTTCAAAGGAAGTCGCTGCACAAACTATATCTGGTCATCCTAGATTTTTATGGTATTTGTCCGAGCCTGTAGACGTACCAATAGTATTTACCTTGGTGGACACAGTAGAACACCAGACAATATTTGAGAAAAAGATTGACTCCGCTGAGGTAGGGATGATCTCAGTTGAACTTCCGGAAAACAGTCCACAACTGATCGCAAACCCACCAGGACTGGAGGCAAAAGACAGGAACATATACATGTGGTTTGTTACCCTAGAATGCGATCGCGAAAACCCGTCTAACAATTCCTATCATACGAGCTGGATTGAGCGGGTATCACCACCCCCAGAATTAGAGCAAAAGCTAGCAGCTGTTGCTGCAAATACCAACAGCTCCACCTCTGAGTTACTGCATCAACAAGCAATCATCTATGCCGAAGCAGGGGCTTGGTTTGATGCCCTTGATGCCCTTTACCAGGCTCAAGCTGCTAATCCCAATGACTCCTCAATTCGAGCAGATTTTATCGCTCTGTTGGAGCAAGTGGGATTGGGTAGTGTGGCACAGTAGTCGGTCATACCGAGTTGTATTCAAAGATAGTAGATTGCTTGGATAGGGAGATGGGGAGATGGGGAGATAGGGAGATGGGGAAATTGGGGGAAGAGAAAGTTGTATGTTTGACCGCAACTTGGTATCAGTGTTTACTTCTGACTTCTGACTTCTGACGCTAAGCGTAGCGCTATATCAGTCCGAGAAAGTCGCGCAATTCCTCAACCAACCATCTTTTCTCAACTTTGGTAAGTTTTGAACCAAATTTGTGTTGTTGGACTCCTTCCCAAATCGCACAGGTAATAGTTTTTTGACCTAGGAAATTCACACTACTATCCACTTCAACAACTTTAAGATCTACTGTACGTCCTGTAATCTGTCCCAAGCTTAAACCAAATAACTGCCATTCTATCTTGAAGGTATATCGGTTAATTTCCAAATATATCTCACCAGCAATATCAAATAATAGTCCCAATAAAACTAGCAAAATAATCCATAATTCTAGCAAAAATAAAGTCGAACAAACAGTTAATATTGTCCCCAGTTTCAATACAAAAATAAGTTTAAGTACAGATAAGATCAAGACAGCCAAAAGCAAGTTATTACCGTTTAATCCACAGGGCGGAATTTCTGCTACCAAACGCTGGTAATTTTTTGTAAAAATGATGCGACTACCAGCAGGTTGTTGCCGCTGTGGTATTATAGAACCAGACAAAGAACTGGAAATTGACTGTTTTCGCCGTAAGGCATCTATCGCTTCCTCCACAGACTGGAATCGATCTTCTACAGCTGGTTCCAGCATCTTCTCTAACCAGTCAGCAAAATGCTGTGATATCTGCACTGAACCACGAAAATCAATCTTTAGTCGCTGCTGAGGTAGATCGGCAGGAGAGCGATGGGTTAACAAAAACAATAGTGTTGCTCCTAGACTATATAAATCAGAAGCACAAAATGCTTGTCCTTGAAACTGTTCTGGTGGCATATAGCCAAAAGTGCCAACAAATGTTTCCCCGTAGCTTAACGTATTACGATAGACATCTTTGACAGCACCGAAATCCACCAAAAATACTATACCTTTGGAATTTATAATCAGGTTTTGTGGTTTAATATCTCGGTGAATCACAGCTGGATTCAGTTGATGGAGGTACTCAAGAATGTCCAAAATCTGGAAAGCAATTTCCTTGATTTCCCCCTGACTAGGGTACCAACCCTTTTTCACTAACTCACTGAACGACTGACCCCCAAGCAATTCTTGAATCAAGTAAAAATGGCGGTCATCAGCAGTATCTATGTAGAAGTAGTCTAAGTATTTGGGGATAGCATGATAGTTGAGCTTGGCCAGGATTTTAGCTTCTCTTTCAAAAAGTTCTAACCCTTTCCAGTTTTCTAAATAGCGCAGGGAAATGGCTTTGAGGGCTACTCGCTTGTAGTTAGTTAAATCTTCAGCTTCGTAGGTTGTTCCAAAGCCACCCTGACCTAAGGGTGCAACAATGCGATAGCGGTCACCAATAATTGTGCTTGGCTGATGTAGTAATGTCATCGGCTGTCTCCTAAAAACGTGATTTGTGTCAGGATTCAGCTATCAGCAGTCAGCTTTCAGCTCTAGTTTTTGGGAGCTTGTTATAGCAATTCTCTATACCATAAGGTACAAAGTGATCCCCCTAAATCCCCCTTAATAAGGGGGACTTTGAGGTTGAAAAGCGTACCTCATAAATGCTATAATTTATAGAAATTCGCAGCTTGTTAAATAAAGAGATGAATACCAATTTACTAATTTTGGCTCAGCTCTGTTGCTGTCATTATTAATAGCGGTTTGGGCAGCTTTTGAAGTAGCGTGTTAGCTGATAGCTGTTCGCGCAGCGTGCGCGTAGCGCATAGGTTGATCGCTGATTACTGTAGTGATAATTTCGGCGTTGCTGATTGGAATAAGTTCCTAAGCCTAAGCAATCGTTGCTAACAATTGGCGTAGCCATGGCACCGCCTGTATCCAAACAATTTGGATGTGACGCAATTGCGATTTATCCCTAGAAGTAACGACTGTTGGCTACTAGGGAATAATTAGCGATCGCATAAGCGCGGAAGCTGAGGCCTTTGGCGCGGCTTCGCCGATCGCTTCATCGCGTAGCGTGGCCAAAGGCCAATCGCCTTTGGCGCGGCTTCGCCGATCGCTAATATAAGGCTTAAGCCCAGATCAGGACTTACCTATTTACTTATTATTTTGAGGATCATTACTTTGGCTCCAAGGTAAAAGTGGCATAATAAAACTCCAACCAATCACCTTTGCGCCTTTGGTGACATACTCCCACACGCTCATCAAAGATTACAGTGTGGGCTTCTTACCAACACCAGGTATCCCTTCGGTTACTCGGTAAGCTTTACTTGTGACGGGATGCCCCACCGCCAAATTCAATATATTGATCGCCGCATTTACATCTCTGTCAGCTACATAACCACAATGAGGACAAGAGTGGATGCGGTCTTTTAGTT
>NZ_JAAHIG010000257.1:0-12905 GCF_010692305.1 Moorena sp. SIO4G3
ATTCAAACCCGTTCTGAGAAGTACCCACTGACAAGGGACTACTGCGCGAGGAGCCGTGTGAGAGGAAACTTTCATGCACGGTTCTGAAGACGAGTCGGAGGGGCGACTCTCCGGCTTAGTTTAATGAACTGTTGCGCCGTCACTGGAACTATGCTCTAGGACAAAGGCTTGATTGGCTTAACAGGACTCGTTCACCTGTTGATAGATGTAGCTTACTCAAGGAGCCGATTGGTGAAATTCCTGACCCCGTCAACTACTACACCCAGCAATCTGCTCTCAAGGAAACAAAGCGGTTGTTCCCTGAGTACAAGCTGATTTACGCCGAAACTCAACAAGTAAACTTACAACGGCTGAACATTGCATGGGAACGATGGAGAAAACCAGATACGACCGGAAAACGCCGAGGACGACCTCGGTTTAAGAAGCAAGGTCAATTGCGGTCATTTGTGTTTCCACGGGTCAACAATGCTAAAGCAGGAGCCAAGCTGATTGATGGTGTTTTGACCTTGAGCCGAATTGGGTCAATACCAGTGGTGATGCACCGACCATTGCCCATCGGATTTACCCTGAAACAATGCACTATCGTCAAGAAAGCAGACGGTTGGTACTGTTGCATTTCAATGCTTGATGACACAGTTCCTGAGTTATTGCCTGTAGATGCGGTTAAATCTACGGTTGGCATTGATGTTGGCTTAGAGAAGTTTCTGACCACATCAGATGGTGAAGCCGTTGAGATTCCGCAGTTCTACAGAAAGGCTACTAACAGGCTAGCAACTGCTCAACGGGTAATGTCACGCCGGGTTAAGGGTTCTAAGAACTGGCAGAAAGCTAAGCAGAAAGTAGCTTTATTGCACCTTCATTTAACCCGTTGCCGAAAGGAATTTCACTACCAGGTTGCACATTGGTTATGTAACAAGTATGACCTGATTGGTCACGAGGATTTAAATATCAAGGGACTGGCTAGAACTAAACTAGCAAAATCAATACATGATGCGGCGTGGGGGTTATTTCTGGAAATCCTACAAGCAGTAGCGGTCAAACGCGGTTTGTTAATCCAGAAAGTCAACCCACGGGGCACAAGTATTGAGTGCTTTAACTGTGGCTCAAGAGTCGAGAAAGACCTGAGTGACAGAGTTCATAACTGTTCCAGTTGTGGTGTTTCGATTGACCGGGATTGGAACAGCGGTATCAATATTCTCAATCGCGCATTAATGGCGGTAGGACTGCCGCTTAATGGCTGTGGTAAATCGATACAGGATATCGTTCGCTTAGCGTCGGCATCCGCCGAGGAGCAGCAAGTCTCATTTGTGAATTTGAGAAGCCCACATCATAATCTTTGATTTGATGTGGGAGTAGTCACAAGCCCATAGACACCCTAGCGCTTCGGTGCCGGGTACGACGCGAACAGGAAAAGGATTATTTGATTTCCGGATACAGTGGCAGAAATGGTGGAGTTAAAAGAAGTAGATGAAATTTAATTACCACCCTGAGCCGTTCCTTCGGGCTTAGGGTTTTTTTGCTGAACTTTCTGCCAAAATATAACCATTAACCACATCATAAAATAGCTCAGCTAAAGTTATTAGCCACTTATTTTGATTCCTGCGCTTAAAGTCTTAGGGGTTTTGTTATTGTTATGTGGTAATATTAGAAATGAACCATAAATAGTTAACGATAGACTATCTAAACATTAATTACTAGTCAGTAGCTAACATAAGGCAGAAAATAAACCTGTTTTTCTTCCCCCTCTTATCCTATCCCTTACATCCGTTACCCATCCATTGCCCCTTCTATCCTAATATTGCTATCTTGAGCTTACCTTAACGCAACACAATTTGAAGATGACCCGTGTAATTGGCTTAATGAGCGGTACATCTGTAGATGGCATCGATGCTGCACTAGTAGAGATTTCTGGCTCAGACTTAGATTTAAAGATTGAGCTACTCGCTGGTGCTACCTATGGCTACCCCACTGAACTCAGGGAAAAAATTCTAGCTGTCTGTGCTGGAAGTCCCCTATCCATAGCAGAATTTGCAGCATTGGATGATGCGATCGCATTTCAATTTGCCCAAGCAGCACTGGCAATTGGGAGTGGGTTACCTCCCGCTGAGTTAATTGGTTCCCATGGTCAAACAGTATACCATCGACCATTAGGGGTTAATGGTGTTCGCGAACAACCTGCAACGGAAACTAACCTTGAACCTGCTAACCTTCAACCTGCTAACCTTCAACCTGCTAACCTTGAACCTGCTAACCTTAAACCTGCTAACCTTAAACCTGCTAACCTTCAACCTCTAACGACTCTGGGATATAGCCTTCAACTAGGACGGGGAGAGGTGATTGCTGAGATTACCGGTATCAAGACCATCAGCAATTTCCGTGTGGCTGACATTGCTGCTGGGGGAGAAGGTGCGCCTCTGGTTCCTAAGATAGATGCCTGTTTGCTCCGGTCATCTACCCATAACCGATGTATCCAAAATATTGGTGGTATTAGTAATGTTACTTATTTGCCAGTTAGTGAAGGGAACTGGTTGGAACAGGTATATGGCTGGGATACTGGTCCGGGGAATGCCCTGTTAGATCTGGCTGTCGAGTATTTTACCAACGGTAGCAAAACCTATGATTACAATGGAGAGTGGGCAGCGAGTGGCACTCCCTGTGAGGCTCTGGTCGAACAGTGGCTTGCTCAAGAGTTCTTCAAGATACCGCCACCAAAATCTACCGGACGAGAGTTGTTTAGTCTAGATTACCTCAACCAGTGTTTGGTAGAAAGCGAAGCCTATAACCTTGCTCCTGCTGATTTCCTGGCAACACTCACAGAACTCACTGTTGCCTCTATTGTTGAGAGCTATCGCAACTTCTTGCCTCACATGCCAGATGAAGTACTCTTGTGTGGTGGAGGGGCAAGCAATTTATACTTGAAGCAACGGCTGCAAATTAGACTAGATTCGGTGCCAGTATTAACCACTGACCAGGTTGGGTTAAGTCGGGATTTTAAAGAAGCGATCGCATTTGCTGTTTTGGCTTATTGGCGTAACCTGGGTATTCCCGGCAATCTCCCTCAAGTAACCGGTGCTTCAGAGGCTGTATGTCTAGGAAACCTGTATTCTCCGAGATCGCAACACCAGTCATCCTAAAACTGGGTATTTTAGCGATGCAGAGGTGCGACAATCATGGGAATTTAATTACGGGTCAAACGCACCATTACGGTCTTGGGGAGGTCACGTCACCTGAACTTGCTAATGGTGCTTGAGATGACCGTGAGGGAGTGCCGACCTGCGGGGGTTCCCCCCATGAGCAACTTGAGAATCCCCCGTGGGTGAGTTTGGAGCAGAGTTCAACTAGTTTGTCTGTTGATCCGTAGGAGTTGGGCTACTCCCGGAAGTTTGCCAATGGGATAACCTGAGGGGGTAAACCCCACAACCTTAGGTATAGCAGCTAAAATGAGTGGGGAACGATGAGAGGGTAATATTCAGTAACAGATAAAGAGTAACACTGTGGCTCACACCTTTTTATTGGAGGCAGGACGCTGGACACTTCGGGGCAATTGGCTGGAACGCAATGGAAAATTAATTGTAGTCAGAGGTGGGACTATGGTTACCTGGAGTCGGGAAAACTGGTTTACTATGGTCACAAGACTGGTGTTTCCCAATAGTGAACGGGAGGATATCTCTTGCCAGTATCTAGGCCGTCTTGATACTGGCGAGCCAAAGTATACCTTTGTCTTACAACACAGCTTCCTAGGTCGTGTCGAGGGAGAAGGCTGGGTGGCTCCAGAATCCATTGTGCAACGGTATTGGGTATTAGGAGATCGCCAACGACGCAGTGGTTTTGAAACCCGGTATCAACGTAATGAAAATATATACTACCTCTCCAGTAGCATTATGGCAGGTCATTATCTCAGTAGCACAATGGAAGCAACTTTGAAACGTCAGCAAAAATAGAAGTATTCTGGAATTAAGGGAGTTTTAAAAGCAGTACGCCTGTGACCATTGCTACCAGCGTTCATCTTGTTTATTCCTTAGTCAGTTTTATCCTTAATCTTTAGTCCTTAGTCCTTTGTGATCCACATTAAGTCTACTAGTATTTACAAATGACCAATGACCAATGACCAATGAGCGATGACTAGTGACTAATGATTCATGAACACGTTACATTCGGGATCTCACCAAGGAACTTATGATCACAGACCCTAACAAAGGTCGTCTACTCGCCAATCGCTATGAACTGGTCAAGTTGATCGGCAAAGGTGCTATGGGTCAAGTGTATCAAGCCAAAGATACGCTATTGGGAGGTGTAACTGTTGCTGTCAAATTTCTCTCCCATACATTATTGAACCAAAAAATGCGCGATCGCTTTGAACGGGAAGCAACGATTTGCGCTTTGCTTGGTGAGAAAAGCAATCACATCGTGCGAGTTAGGGACTATGGCATAGATGAAAATGATATTTCCTTCTACGTCATGGAATACTTGGCAGGGGGAAATTTAAGCGAAATAATTCACACTAAAACCTTATCCTTACCCCGATTTTTGAATATTGCCCGCCAAATTTGTCTAGGATTACAATGTGCTCACCAAGGCATTGTATTTAAAGGCACACTCACTCCAATTGTGCATCGTGATATTAAACCCAGTAACATTCTCGTTGTCGAAGATTCCTCCTTCGGTGAACTGATCAAAATCCTTGACTTTGGCATTGCTAAGCTTCTTCAGTTTGATGGTTCTCAAACCCATTCTTTTATGGGTACCCTAGCCTATTGTTCACCAGAACAAATGGAGGGAAAGGAACTGGATAAACGCTCTGATATCTATAGTCTAGGGGTGATGATGTTTGAGATGTTAACTGGTCACATGCCCATTCTTCCAGAAGATCATTCCTTTGGTAGTTGGTACAAAGCTCATCACTTCAGCCCACCTAAATCTTTTGGATCGATTAACCCCAAACTAAAGCTGCCGAAGTCCCTAGAGAACCTAATCATGAGCTGTATAGCGAAAGAGGTATCTGATCGTCCTCAAAATGTCGGGATTATCCTACGAGCATTGGATTCATTAAACGAAGGTCATGATCGCGGTCGCTATCTGGGTCATCGGATTCAAACAATACTATCCGAGAAGCCTCTGACTAAGGCAACACAAATACTTCCTGTATCAGGGAATGATATTTGTCGGCGAACCTCCTGGCCCGATGACAAACCTAAAGCATCTATTGTCTTTCCTAAGATAATTCGTAACACTATCAAAGCCTTTCCTACCCTCTGGGTGATGCTGACTAAAGAAGAGATTGATAACCGTCAGGTTAGTACACGCTACAACCAATTCTTGTATGTGATGGTACCTCATCCAATGGTGCTATGGATTACCGCAGTGCATAATCGCTACCAGGGTGCTTGTTGGCTTCCTTGCTACTTAGACCTCAAAACAAATCACGGTCAGAACATAGTCAGACTTTTGGGAGATACTGGATATTATCGTATTTTGTTTTTTGCCCAATCACAACCAGAATACTGTGCTAATGTAATGACCTCAACTATTGCTCCTGCCCAACGCCAGCTATTCATCGATTGGGCGAATACGTCTAAGACAATAAACTCAACTAATCAAGCAATGTTGAGCAAAGGAATACTTAAGCAAGAGTTTGAAAAGCTGAAGCCGAAGATTTTGATGAAGTTAGAAGCTGCTCATACAGATTACCCTACTGATATATCAGGTTAAAACTTGTTACTGGCAACTTGTTACTGGCAACTTATTACTGGAAAGTTGTTACTTCAAAAGAGATTTATTTTTTTACATTTTCGATTTTACCTATTCAACCCTCAGCCAAAACTAATATAGGGATAGCATCAACTCCCGCTGATACTTTTTCGTCAGGGGATGGTCATTACCGAGCACATCAAACACCGCAATCATGGATTTTCTTGCACCATCATCTCTATAGTTACGATGTTTACTGACGATTTCTAAAAAGATTTTCAGGGCTGCTTCATAGTGTCCCTCTACAACTAACCGAGATGCCTGAGCAAATAACTGATCTAATTCACTTTCCCCAATAGGATTCGCCTGCTGCTTAAATTGAATCAATGCTCTGATTGCCTGAGCTCTAGGGAAGTATTCTCGATCATTGCATTCAATGGTGTCTAAGAGTGTGGTTGCCTCTTCTGGCTCATTAATATGAACCAAAAAATTGGCAACTTCAATGACTAAACTTTGATGCTCTGGATACTTGGCAATTAGCTGCTCAAACAGCTGTTTTGCTCGGGATATATCCTCACTTGCCATGGCAACCCTAGCTTCTTCTAGTCCAATGTCTAACTCAGACTTTAGATTTAACCTAGCCAACATTTCCCGCAACTGAATTTCTGGTAAAACCCCCACAAAACCAGGAATCATATCACCATTGGTGACAATTCTGACATCGGGGACTCCCTCAATTTGAAAATTGTTCGCTAAGTCTTGGTTGCGGTCAATATCAACTTTTGCTAAAACAAAGTCATATTCTTTAGCTAGTTTCTCTAAAGTTGGTTTGAGCAGTTGACAGGGGCCACACCATGTAGCAAAGAAGTCTACTAATACAGGCTTCTCAAAAGACTTTTCTAAAACTTCAGTGGCGTAGTTGCTGCTAGTAACGTCTACAGAAAAACCCATATCAATTATTTCCGTTATCTTGCTGTTGAAATGAAAGATAAAATGTAAGCATATGCGCTACGCGCAGGCTACGCCAACAGCTAATGCTTACGAAGATAGGGAAGAGGAAGAAGGAGGGGAGAATAGCAGGGAATTTGTACCAAAAAATATTCCCTTTCCACACTCCTAACTTCCCCCAAACTCGATATCAAGTCAAGGTTTGAGCCAAAATCCGGGTGTTATTTGCCTCTAACCCTTACTCAGCCTGCAGAGGATGTAGCTAAGACTTTTCCTGAGCTAGATGCTGCACTGTCCCGGCTAGATTCTACGAGCTTCCCTAGGATAGCGCTAACGTTAGTCTTAGCATCACCGAAGAGCATATTGGTGTTTTCTTTGAAAAACAAGGGATTGCCAACACCAGCATAGCCACTGGACATTCCCCGTTTCATCACCACCACGGTACCAGCTTTCCAAACCTCTAAGACTGGCATCCCAGCAATTGGGCTACTGGGGTCTTCCATGGCACTAGGGTTAACGGTATCATTAGCACCAATCACGAGTACTACATCGGTGTCTGGGAAGTCCTCGTTAATCTCATCCATTTCTAGAACGATATCATAAGGCACATTTGCTTCAGCCAGCAGCACGTTCATGTGTCCTGGTAGTCGTCCAGCAACTGGATGAATGCCAAAGCGAACATTGATACCAGCATTCCTCAAAATCTTGGTAATATCGGACACCGGATGCTGAGCCTGAGCTACTGCCATGCCGTAACCGGGAACAATCATAACACTCTTGGCCCCTTGTAGCAGCTCTACGGTATCTTCTACTGTGGTCTCGGTGACTTGACCTTCGGGCTGATCACCAGCTTTCGCTTTAGCTGTAGTTCCTGCACCTTCGCCGAAGCCTCCTAAAATCACGCTGAAGAAGGAGCGATTCATGGCTCGACACATGATGTAGCTGAGGATAGCACCACTACTACCTACTAGGGCACCAGTGATAATTAACAGGTCATTGGACAGCATAAAGCCTGCAGCAGCAGCCGCCCATCCGGAATAACTATTGAGCATGGAGATGACCACTGGCATATCAGCACCCCCAATCGCAGCTACTAGGTGGATGCCTAACACTGATGCGATCGCAGCCATAATCAACAGGGGTTGCAGACCAGCCGTCCCCTCTGCTGTCATGAACTGGTAACCCAGCCCGATCACAGCCCCAAGCATAGCCAGATTGAGTACGTGGCGTGCTGGTAACATTAGGGGTTTGCTGCTGATGATAGCTCGTAGTTTCCCAAAGGCTATCACTGAACCGGTGAAGGTAATTGCCGCAATGAACACACCAATATAAATTTCTAACTGGTGAATAGTTACTTCTGCACCCGTTAGGGATTCCCCCCCTTGCAGGTAATTGGCAATACCCACCAGTACAGCTGCAAGACCGACAAAACTATGGAGAATTGCTACCAGTTCTGGCATGGAGGTCATGGCTACCCGAGATGCCACGATCGCACCAATTATCACTCCTGGCAGAATCATCCCTCCCAGAGTGAGGTATGCGGTTACATTGCTACTTAGGGCAGTGGCAACAAAGGCAATCAGCATCCCAAGAATGCCGTAAATATTGCCTTTACGGGCGCTTTCCTGGTTAGACAATCCCCCCAGGCTGAGAATGAACAAAGCACTAGCTGCAATATAGGCAACTGTCAACAGATTATTTGACATAGTCTCCTTAGTTTTATGGTTTTCAACGTTAAGGTTGAAGGTTAGTTGGTTGAATGTTGAAGGTTAGTTGGTTGAAGGTTGAAGGTTAGTTGGTTGAAGGTTGAAGGTTAGTTGGTTGAAGGTTAGTTGGTTGAAGGTTGAAGGTTGAAGGTTAGTTGGTTGAAGGTTAGTTGGTTGAAGGTTGAAGGTTAGTTGGTTGAATGTTGAAGGTTAGTTGGTTGAAGGTTAGTTGGTTGAAGGTTAGTTGCTTGAAGGTTGAAGGTTAGTTGGTTGAAGGTTGAAAGTGGTTTGGTTGTTCGCCTTTGGCGTTCGGTGTAGGGTGGGTGGTTTGGTTGTTCGCTTAGCGTGGCCTTTTGGCCAAGGTTCATAAGATAACCTGTAACCTTCAACCTGTAACCTTCAACCTGTAACCTTCAACCTGTAACCTTCAACCTGTAACCTTCAACCTGTAACCTTCAACCTGTAACCTTCAACCTGTAACCTTCAACCTTCAAACCTTCAATCTTCAACCTTCAACCTTCAAACCTTCAACCTTCAACCTTCAACCTTCAACCTCAAAACCTTCAACCTCAAAACCTTCAACCTTCAAACCTTCAAGGGTCTAACCTATTTCTGAAACATCTTGAGCATGCGTTGGGTTACTAGGAAGCCACCAGAGATGTTGATGGTTCCAACTAAAATTGCGATCGCACCCAGAATAGTAGTAGGTGAGGTAGCTGCGCCGGAAATTTGCAGCATTCCACCAATGATGATGATGCCGCTAATGGCATTAGTAACACTCATCAAGGGTGTGTGCAGGGCTGGTTTTACGTTCCAGATCACTTGCCAGCCTACGAAGCAGGCCAGGATAAATACCGTGAAGTGGGAGAGGAAAGAGGGTGGTGCTCCGATTCCCAAGCCAATTAGAGCAAGTCCCAGTAACACTGGCCAGAGCAAGCCCATGATACCCTTTGATTTCTTCGTCTCTGGCACAGACTGCTCTTGAGTTACCGCAGTCTGGGGTTCTGGTGCAGGCTTAGGAGGTGCTGGAGGTGTAGGCCGCTTGGGTGGGGGCCAGGTTACATCCCCAGCGTTTAGCACTAAGGCTCCCCGAACCACTTCATCCTCCATATCGACACGGTAATTTTCACTACCACCCATGTCCTTGAGGAGATGACAAAGGTTGGTGCCATAGAGTTGGCTAGATTGAGTAGCCATACGGCTGGGTAAGTCAGTCAAACCAATGATGGTCACACCTTTGTATTTGTAGACCTCATTGGCTTTGCTCACCTCACAGTTGCCCCCTTGCTCAGCTGCCATATCTACAACCACTGAGCCTTCTTTCATACTCGCTACCATTTCCTCGGTAATCAGTAGCGGTGCTTTTTTACCGGGGATCAGGGCAGTAGTGATGATGATGTCCACTTCTTTAGCCTGTTGGGCGAACAATGCCATCTCCGCCTCGATGAACTCTTTACTCATCACCTTGGCATAGCCCCCAGATCCCGTACCGTCTTCTTTGAAGTCCAGTTCCAGGAACTCTCCCCCCATGCTCTCCACTTGTTCCTTAACCACGGGGCGGGTATCGAAGGCGCGCACAACAGCACCGAGACCTTTAGCGGTACCAATAGCAGCCAGTCCAGCTACCCCAGCACCAATCACCAACACTTTAGCTGGGGGAACTTTCCCTGCTGCAGTAATTTGCCCAGTAAAGAAGCGACCAAAGTTATTGGCTGCCTCAATCACAGCCCGGTAACCAGCAATATTGGCCATAGAACTGAGGGCATCCATCTTTTGCGCCCTCGTGATGCGGGGTACCGCATCCATAGCCAACACTGTAGCTTTACGGGTTGAGAGTTGTTCGAGCAGTTCTTGGTTTTGGGCTGGCCAGATAAAGCTGATTAAAGTGCCATTTTCCGATAGCAACTCAGACTCATGCTTGTTTAGAGTTGGATGCATCTCAGGGGGACGCACTTTTAGAACAATATCTGCCTCTGACCAAAGGCTGTTCGCATCAGGGATGATTTGGCATTCTGCTTGTTCGTAAGCATTGTCAGGAAAATTAGCTGTCTCTCCTGCTCCGGATTCAATCAGCACATCAAAGCCAAGTTTCTGGAGCACCTTGGCTGTATCCGGTGTAGCAGCTACCCGGCATTCACCTGGGTAAATTTCTTTCGGGATACCAACCTTCATGCGAGTTTTGGTTGGCTGTAAATCTGACGTTTCAGCCTCTTTGGGAATGGCTAGGGTCATTGACTCTCCTTCAGTTGTCTAAATGGAATAACGACGGAAAATTCATTGATCACTAAGGTGGGTCTAGAGGCATCAGGCAAAGGATGTCCAGACCAGCCACTTTCAGGGGCTAAGGCCACCGTATCTCCTAACATAGCTTTTGGTCATGGGTGACAAATACTGCTTAGGTGAGGACAACAAAAATCAGGAAAACTGGCAATAATAACTGTTTTCCGTAACTATTTTCGGTAAATAGAATCAGGTAACAACTTCTTTTCAAAATGTTGTCCCTTGTTGACAATCTATCGTTCTATTTCTTTTGATTTCGAGTGGTTTTTAGCAAGTGGTAGCTTCTTGCTGCTGAGGATGTTCACCCTGTTTAGAGGATTCCCAAGTTCAACTAGAACGGGATCAGTTTGCCCCCTGACACCGCCAATGCCCTTAAGGGTCGGTGATTGACTCGCTCTTGAGAGGAAAACCTGCCAGCCTTAATCGTCTGATCAGCTGACTGGCTTCCCATCTGTGCTACTTGTCCTTGTATGCTACTTGTCGTGGTATCCAACACCAGGCATGGCCTCTTGCTGAATTTGAACTGCTGGCATAAATTTCTCTATATAAATTTCTCTGACTGTTCAAATACATGTGTCCCCATAACCGGATCTCTTTTTGGATTCTATGGTGATCTGCCAAAAGAGAGGATTATTTTTAACTTGTTTTAGGAATTGTGCTGTTGCACTCAGTTATCGTAGGTAATCTTTACTAGTCAGATCGATTTATAGGTGATGGGGTAATAGGGTGTAGTGAGTGATTAAGGTGTAGCGATAGGGTTTGAAATTGGTATTAGGGATATTTTGGGTATAGCTTGTGTATATATATATAAGTAGTACAGTTAAAAACAAATAACTGTTAATTATCAGCTCAAGTCAGCAGCATTAGATTTATGCTATCCACACAATCTTCCATCAAACGTCTGATTTCCGCGATCGCATTAGCTGGTTGTGTCTTGACCGGGCTATCGGTTCGGAGCTTAGCCCAGAGTAATCCCGGATTGGTACTCTGGAGTGGTGTTAAGCGGGAAAATATCCTGAGATATCACCTAGATTTCAACGGTGCCCCCAATTACTGGGATCGTTACCGCTTGAGGATTCCCAAGAAGAAAATGGAATTGGGAGTCGCTCAGTTTTCTATTTCTTATCCAGATTACTACGATGGTAAGTTCGACGTGGACAAAATTGAAGTGCGCGTTGACGGTAAATCCATCCCGGTCTCTGAAGTAGTCTGGGATAAAGAGAATTATAGCGTTCAGATTTACATGGAAGAGGCAGTTCCAGCCAATGAAAATGTGGAATTAGTATTTTCCAATGTCAAAAACCCTGATGGGGGTACTTATTACTTCGTTTGTTATGTCTCAACCCCTGGTGATATTCCACTACCCCGTTATGTCGGTACCTGGATTGTGAGTATTGGTCGTTAATCTATAGTAGTTCTTAATTCGCTCAGGTAACTCGTCCTAGGTTTTAGGGAGCAGGGAACAGGGAGCAGGGAGTAGGGGAAAGAGTGTGGGTTTTCCGGTGTAGGGTAACCGTCACCCCGTCATAGCCTCTCCCCATCTCCCCAAAGCGCCCCCATTCAGAATTTAAATCGCTAACAGCTTATTCCCACTCCCCTCCTCACCACACCTGCCATACCCCCTTGTTGATTAGACCTCCCAGGAAAACTAGCGAAGTCTATTGATCGCTTGTGCTAATTTGATTTGTTTTTGATTTGTCTTTGATTTCCGTTTTGTCTACATGATAAGCACGGATAAATATAGATCAGCTGTTACCCATCTCATTGGCATACTCAACAACAGGCTTAGAGGGATTAAGACTTGCACCCTGTTTGCCTTGTCCTTCTTATCGTTCCCCTTTTTGGTACTTACCTAGTCAATATCTCTTACGCACTTACGCACAATTGCTTAGCAAACCTGACCAAACACTATAAATAGTAGGAGCATAAACCGTGTGCCCCTACATGTAGATATACTGTATAAGTTATGTGTCGCAGAAAGATGTTTTCATTTAGCGGGGCATGGTGGATTGAAGGGCGCGGTGCGAGAAGTGGCAGAGAACGTATCGGAACATACCTTTGTCTTTCGCACGGGTGCGGCTTGTTCTAAGTAGGAGCCTCCCGAGACGGGAGGGGTATGACTTAGGTAGCCACGCGAGGTTTATACAACCTCAAAGGTTATAACTGTGTGCGGCTTGTTCTGAGTAGGAGCCTCCCTCGTGCGGGAGAGGTATGACTCAGGTAACTCGCGGGGACAACCCCAAGAATTATAACTGTTCATCCGGATGGCGGTGCAAACCCGCC
>NZ_JAAHIG010000258.1:0-12874 GCF_010692305.1 Moorena sp. SIO4G3
TTCTCTTAATGGGGTGGGTTTTCACCACCATCCAACTGATAGTTAAGATTCGGGGTTTTTACCCCGCGAATCTTCTGGGTCATACCCCTCCTGTTTCAGGAGGCTCCTACCTCAGAACGAGCCGCACACCAACTCCACCTAACGGTATCGGCTTTCGCCGACGCTGCGCGAACGGATATTGGGTAAGCTTTATTAACGACACGGTCAGAAGTTACCGCAAGAAGAGTGGAGCCTTTATGGTTAGCAGGCTATGCATAAAAGGGTTAAAACTTTATGATTAAGGCTCCACTCTTCTAAGGTTTCGTCTCCGGGATGCCCCTCCGCGCCGGAACAATAAATAAGTTCTATTTTTAGTAAGTAGGTGGCGGTTAGCTCTTAATTTGTCTTCCCTACTTCTTTTATTATAGACGATCTTCAATCGTAATTGTTCCCTATTACATAAATATCTTGTGCAAAATTCATCCCACACTCATGACAATCTGCGCCCGCTCGCCCGCCTTGAGATGTGGGGCTTCTTTTGCTAGAAGCTAAATGAATGCTTCCCCCACCTCACATAGCAGGTGGGGGTGTCCGTCTTGATTACAAGGATTTATCCAAAGCGACAGGCGGCATTCTCGCGCCTGCTGCCAGGACTTTTGCGCTTACTGCTCCCCCAAGTCGAAACGGCGGCTATGGGGCTTGTATTAAAAACTTTTACCTAGAGTCTGACGTATATAAACCGACTACACAGGATTTATAGGTTTGTTTCCCCTGGCGTTGAGAGGTCGTGCCTCTAGGTTGCTCAGAATCTTGTTCCGTCCTTTGCCGTACCGCTCAAGCTAAATTAATTATAACAAATTATAACACAATTTGTCGTTCCTTGACCCCCACCTGAACGAGTGGGGGAATGCGTCACACAATCTGTTCAAGGGTGTAAGCGTAGTCTAAGCCTAGTCTAAGGTAAGCGTGTCAGGGTCTAAGCGTTCCTAATCCGGTTGAGCTTACTGACTTTTTTATAAAGTCTTATCGAAAACTTAACTATTGTAATTGTATAATCCTTAACAGTTTTAGGGAAATCTATCCACTATGGAAGTACCCCCTAGGGTACTGATTTTTACTGTAGAGATATGCCAAACTTGTAATCAGGATAGGTATATCCTCAGATCTACTGATAACCAGGGTGTCAATTCATGTTTTTGAAGTCAAAGACGATAGAAGACTTATCAACGCAGCAATTCTTATCTGCCCAGTTGACTTGCCCTCACGCGCCTCCAAAGGCAGGAGCAGACGAAGTATGAAAAAACCGAACACCAGTAGTGTTACTGCTACATTATCTCAGTTAACTCAACCCTCACAAACCAGCCATCTGATTGACCGCATCAAAACCCTATCCATTCCTCAATTTAGCTGCTGGTTAGATTTCTTTGCTGCTGATTTCCAACAGTTTCTGGGAGCGATCGCACTGATTAATAATGATGCTCTGGAAACTCGGCTAGAGCAGGTGATAGAGGCTTTAACCCTAAAAGTTGGTCAAGTCCTACAGGCAGACCAAGCCACTATTTTCATGGTTGACACCGACACAGGTCAACTATGGGCAAACATTCCCCAAGCTCACACGGACAAAACCATAGAACGCCGGATTCCCCACAATCAGGGTGTTGTCGGTCATGTTGCCGCCACTGGCAAGTCTTTCAATACGTCAGTTGCTTACCATCATGCCCTATTTAACCCAGAATTTGACGAAATCCCTGGCTATCGTACCCAAAGCCTCCTGTGTATGCCAATTTTTAATCGCAATAACCAGGTGATTGCTGTAATAAATTTTTTGAATAAAACTGGCGGTGTGCCCTTCGATAGTACCGACGAAAAGCAATTTCAGGACTTTGGCGACGACCTTGGCATCATCCTCGAAGCCTGCCAATCATTTCAACAGGCAGCTCGTAACCAACGGGGAGTGATTGCTCTGCTCAAGGCAACTGAGTCTCTGGGGAAGAGTCTGAAGCTCGAACAAACCCTAAGTTTAGTGATGGAGCAGGCTCGGGATCTAATGCAAGCGGACCGCTCTACGCTATTTTTGCTATGCCAAGATCGCAACGAACTTTGGAGTAAGGTAGCTACAGCGGATGGAAAAAATACCATAGAAATCAGAATACCAGCCAACCGAGGTATTGCTGGTTATGTAGCATCCACTGGTAAGCCGCTCAATATTCCAGATGCCTATAAAGACGACCGTTTTGACCCGACCACTGACAAACAAACCGGTTATCGCACCGAAAGTATTCTTTGTATGCCGGTATTTAACTCCAAAAATAAATTAATTGGTGTGACCCAGTTAATCAACAAGCACCAAGGCTACTTTACCAGCTCTGATCAAGAGTTTATGCGGGCGTTTAATATTCAGGCAGGCATAGCTTTGGAAAATGCCCAGCTGTTTGAAAGCGTCCTGATTGAAAAGCAATATCAGCAAGATATCCTGCAAAGTCTAACCGACGCAGTGATTTCCACTGACATGCAGGGACGAATTGTGATGATCAATGATGCAGCCATTAAGTTCCTAGGTGGTCCTAATCGTAGAAAAGGCAGTCCCAATTGGAAATTGTGGCAGTCTAAGCTCACTGGTCGATACATCTGGGATATAGTGCCGATTGAAAATCTCCAGTGGCGTTGGCAAGATAGCTTGGCTACAGGGACTCGGCATTATATGCCAGAACAAACTCTGAAGATTGGTCTGTATAAAGCTCCTCAAGGGGATTTAGGATCACCATCCATGGTGCTGGCAATGCCAAAGTGGGATGATCCGAATGTTTATGTACCCTGGAATGAAAAACCTCAGAATGAAAAACCCCAGACGGAATGTTCATCTACTTATTATTTGTCAAAATACCAAGTTCAGGAAATTGAACGCAGTCTGAACCTAAGCGTCAATCCTTTGCTCAACCCAGAGGGAAGTGTGCGGGGTGGGTTGGTGGTTTTAGAAGATATGACTCGTGAGAAGCGTATGAAGACAGCCATGTATCGCTACATGACTCCACGGGTTGCTGATCAAGTCTTAGCCCTCGGGGAAGATACCTTAATGCAGGGCAAGAAGCAAGAAGTAACAATTCTATTTTCCGATATCCGGGGCTACACAAACCTAACAGAACATCTCGGAGCAACAGAGGTGGTATCGTTGCTCAATAAGTATTTTGAAACCATGGTAGAGGCTGTATTCAATCACGATGGCACCTTGGACAAGTTTATTGGAGATGCCTTGATGGCCGTGTTTGGAGCACCTTTACCCCTGCCAAATCATGCTTGGAAGGCTGTCAAATCAGCTCTAGATATGCGCTCACGCTTAGCAAAATTTAATTCCAATCGCAGGGGTAACAACCAACCCGAAATCCGGATTGGGATGGGAATTAGTTCTGGAGAAGTGGTTTCCGGCAATATCGGCTCCCAAAAACGGATGGACTATACGGTTATTGGAGATGGGGTGAATCTAAGTGCTCGTCTCGAAAGCGTTACCAAAGAGTATGGCTGCGATATTATCTTGAGTGAGTCTACCTATAATTTGTGCCGCGATCGCATTGTGGTGCGGGAGTTAGATCAAATCCGGGTCAAAGGTAAAAACCAAGCGGTTAGGATTTATGAATTAATTGGCAAAACCGACCTATCCCTTACCGATAAAAGAAAACGGTTCTTGGATTTGTATCAAGCAGGGCGTAATGCTTACATCAAACGAGACTTTCACCAGGCACTCAAGTATTTTATTGATGCACTAGACATACAACCAAATGACCGGCCTGTCAAGACCCATATTAACCGAGCTAAAAACTATTGTGATCATCCTCCTGATGATTCCTGGGATGGAGTTTACACGATGACCACGAAGTGAAGTATGAACTATTTCTTCCTTTATATACCTATATACCCAGGCTCTTTTTGCTTTGTTTCAAGTCTTTCCACAGTTGTTTAATCTGCTGGTAAGCCTCTTCTGGAGGCAGCTTACCAGCAGTTTCGAGATTACAGATGTAGTTTACTTTTTGAGCAAATTCCTGTAAATTAGCGTTAAAAACCAGGTTTTCTGGCTTGAACTGACCGTGATAGGGACTGTGAGGGTATAAAAAATCAGATGGGTCTACCATAGCTATTGCCTGCACCAGACGTTCTTAACCTAACCTTAACTTAACTGATCATACTATAACTTCCTAGCAAAATTTCTGATTTTGCATGATTGTGATTGCTGTAATAGACATCAGGTTTTAGTTGTACTACGCAAAACACAAGGGCATATTCGGTTTTGGTGACAAACTTGAGCTAGATCCGCGCTTACGCGCCACATGTTTTCCCAATCCGGTTTTGGGACGGAGCTTATAAAGTGCGCCCGTAGGTGGCGCAAACAGCCCCTTATGAATCGCGGATATAGCTCAATCTATCTGTCAAGATATTGTCAGTGAACCATCATCTTACTGATTATGTCCCCTGATCAAAAACTCTACGAAGGTAAAGCGAAAATCCTATATACTACCGATGACCCAGAGATTCTGCTAACTCACTTTAAAGATGATGCCACTGCCTTTAATGCCCAAAAGCGAGGTCAGATTTCTGGTAAGGGTGAGATTAATTGTGCGATCGCATCTCATTTGTTCAAAGTCTTAGAAGAGAAGGCAATTGCTACACACTTCATTGACCGTCCTACTCCCAACCAAATGTTGGTCAAACAGGTAAAAATTGTGCCCTTGGAGGTGGTAGTCAGGAACATTGCTGCTGGTAGTCTATGTCAACAAACTGGAATACCAGAGGGTCGGGTACTCCCGAAGCCCCTAGTGGAATTTTATTTAAAAAATGACGACTTAGGAGATCCCTTGTTAACACGCGATCGCTTACTACTGCTGGAACTAGCAACGCCTGAGCAGTTGAAACAACTGATTGAGCAAGCGTTGCGAATCAACCAAATTCTGACTGACTTCTTCTATCAGTGTGGCATTACTCTAGTAGACTTCAAGTTGGAGTTTGGTGTAACCCCGTCTGAAGAACTACTATTAGCCGATGAAATCAGTCCTGATACCTGCCGCCTTTGGAACCAAGCTGAAACTGATCCGGAGCGTCGAGTGATGGACAAAGACCGATTTCGCAAGGACTTGGGCAATGTAGAACAAGCCTATCAGCAAGTGCTACAAAAAGTTCTTGAGAGCAAACTTTAATCAGCCTCTGACTAGACGTGACAGGTTGACAACAAGTGACGGGATTGATGCCATCGTTAACCCGTAACCCAAAAAAATTCAGCACATTGGTAAAAATAACCACAGACGAACGAAAATAGACAACAGGCATGCGCATTGCTTGCTTAGGTCAAGTGTTCAGTCATGGTACTGTGGCTGACAACTAATAACTAATATAATAGTTGCTCCTATGGCACTGGAGTTGTTAGCCCTCCGTCAACCAGTAATCAATGGCTTACTGAGAGTTTACCAATGACCAATGACCCAATAGGAATGGTGTGTGGAAGTGTCAAAAACAAACAACACAATGCGTTTATCTCCTTTGTTAGCAGCAATGATCGCTGCTACTGCCAGTATTGGTGTATCCAAACCAAGCCGTGGGCAAACCATTCAGTCCCTACCGGATGCACCTCAACAGAATTCCAGTGACGTAAAAACACCACCGGTAGTCGCTCATGGGGGGGACCCCCAAGACCGCGCTACCTCTGAACAAGCGGTTCTTGATGCAATAGCGAGTGGGGGTCCCCCCCAAGACCGCACCGGTAGTCGCTCATGGGGGGGACCCCCAAGACCGCGCTACCTCGCTGCATCGCTTCCTGAAACAATTGCTGTGCAGGCAAAACCAACGACTGCCTCGGTGCTTCACTCTTCCCAGACCCAGGTGGCAGTACCCACCAAGACTGTTGAACAGTCTGTGCCTACCACTCTCTCGGTGAACAATTCTTCACCAACCCAGGTGGCAGTACCAACTAAACCAACTAAACTAGTGGTTCCGGTAGATGCATCACCAACCCAGGTGGCAGTACCAACTAAACCAACTAAACTAGTGGTTCCGGTAGATTCAACAGCCGCAGAGTTACCTTCCCAAACCCCAAACCCACCCCAACTATCACCGGATAGCATCGAAGGGATGGCTCAAGTAAAACCTCCTCTTGGGATAGAACAACCGTCCCAACTCCCGGAACCCACTCAACTGGAGCCCCCTTCAACTCAACCTCCTTTATCAATCGATAGCATCGAAGGGATGGCTCAAGTAAAACCTCCAAATGGTATAGAACAACTGTCCCAACTCCCGGAACCCACTCAACTGGAGCCCCCTTCAACTGAGCCTCCTTCTGACTCCTCAGAAGTACGAGTACTGGTAGCAGAAGTCTTGATTACTGGCGCACCTCCCCAACTGGAAGAGGAAATTTATCGGGTGATTAAAACCCGACCAGGACGAGCAACCACGCGCTCTCAGCTTCAGGAAGATGTGAATGCTATCTTTGCCACAGGTTTCTTTTCCAGTGTGGATGTTCAACCAGAAGATACTCCCTTGGGAGTTAGGATTAGCTTTGTTGTCAGAGCTAACCCAGTATTGCGTCAGGTGGCAGTCAAAACAGAACCCCCAGGGGAAGGCCAGCGAATCGTAAACCAGGAAAAAATTAATGAAATCTTCAGTGAGCAATATGGCTCAATCCTGAATCTGCGAGACCTGCAAGAGGGAATCAAACAATTAAACGATTGGTATAAGGAAGAAGGTTATGACCTAGCTCAAGTCATTGATGCTGAGCAAGTCACACCGGATGGCACAGTCACCTTGGTCGTGGCAGAAGGGGTGATTGAAGCTGTCAAGGTGCGTTTTCTCGATGAAGATGGTAACCCGATTGTAGATGAAAATGGCAACCCAATTCCAGCAATGACTGACCGGGAGGAACCGGTTGGGGGTAATACTCGCCCGTTTATTATTACCCGGGAAGTGGAGTTAAAATCCGGTAGTGTATTTAACCGGAAGAAAGCCCAAAGGGACCTACAGCGAGTTTTTGGTTTAGGGATTTTTGATGATGTACGGTTTTCCTTTGAACCCGGTACTGACCCACGCCAGGTGGTGATAGTAGTAGACGTGATTGAGAAGAGTAGTGGCTCAATTGCGGCTGGTGCAGGTCTGAGTTCTGCTAGTGGTTTTTTTGGTACCGTGAGCTATCAACAGCAAAATCTAGGGGGAAATAATCAGACCTTAGGGGGAGAATTTCAGCTGGGAACCCGAGAGCTATTGTTCGATTTGAGCTTTACAGACCCTTGGATTGCAGGAGACCCCTTCCGCACCTCATATACCATCAATGCATTCCGACGGCGCTCGATTTCCTTGGTCTTTAATGGGGGCAGCGGTGAGAATAATATTAAAGTTCCTAATGATGATGATGATGGAGACCGCCCCCGGATTGTGCGCACTGGTGGTGGAGTGACTTTTCGCCGTCCTTTATCGCAAGATGTATTTAAACGGGCAGAATGGACAGCATCCCTAGGCTTGAAATATCAACATGTTGCCATTGAAGATAGTGATGGGGATGTCAGACCTGAATCTACAGATGGAGAACTGTTGAGCTTTAGTGACAGTGGTGAAGATGACCTAACTACTGTCCAGTTAGGGGCAGTGCGGGATTTACGCAATAGTACCACCCAACCTACTAAAGGTTCCCTAATCCGGTTGGGCATGGAACAATCTATTCCTATTGGTAGTGGCAGCATCTTAATGAATCGGTTAAGAGGTAGCTATAGTTTCTATATCCCTGTAGAATTCACCAACTTTACCGAAGGACCTCAGGCTCTTGCCTTTAACATTCAAGGGGGCACTATCTTGGGGGATTTACCTCCTTATGAAGCTTTTATTATTGGTGGTAGTAACTCCGTGCGGGGGTTTGCTGAGGGAGACCTAGCCTCAGGACGTAGCTACCTTCAAGCTACTGCAGAATATCGCTTCCCCATTTTCTCAGTCATAGGGGGCGCTCTATTTGTTGACGCTGGCACTGACCTTGGTTCTGCTGGTTCTGTTCCTGGTGAACCCGGTGAGCAGAGAGATTTACCCGGTACTGGTCTCGGTTACGGTCTTGGGGTTAGAGTGCAGTCACCACTTGGTCCGATTCGGGTAGACTTTGGTTTGAATACCGAAGGGGACAGTCGTCTTCACTTTGGTATTGGAGAGAAGTTTTAATTGTTAATTGTGAATTGTTAGTTGTGAATTATTAGTGGTTAATTGTAAATTGTCAATTGTAGTTTGTAATTGGTTAATTTCAATTTTCAATTTTCAATTTTCCAGCGTTTATTGATAGAAACTTGACCAAAAAACATGTCTTCAGTATATTACACCTTGGCTGGTATGTTTGAACGCTCTGGTGTCGGATTGCACAGCGGTATTTCAACCAACGTAAGGGTACTACCAGCAGCTGCGGGAGTTGGGCGATATTTTGTGCGGGTTGACTTACCAGGTAAACCGGTTATTCCAGCAAACATAGATGCAGTTTCAGGTACCACACTGTCTACGGAACTCTCCACATCAACCCAGTATGGAAACGCTACCGTTCGTACGGTGGAACACCTTTTAGCTGCACTGGCTGGTAGTGGTGTGGATAATGCTCAAATTGAGATTGATGGTCCAGAAGTGCCTCTTTTAGATGGTTCGGCGAAGGTTTGGCTGGAAGCTATCCAGGAGGTGGGAGTAGTAGCAGCAGGGGTTCAAGGCATCGACGGTAAAGCACACGATAGTTTTACCCCCGGACAAGTTCGAGCTACCCTAACACCCCCTCACCTCCTAACTCCCTCAGGAACAACACCTATCCCTTTTGTATTAAACGAGCCAGTCTCGGTTTATCACGGAGATGCCTTTGTAACGGCTCTACCAGCACCCAAAACTCGATTTACCTATGGCATTGACTTTGCGTTACCAGCTATTGGTAAACAATGGTATAGTTGGACTCCAGAACAGGACAATTTTGCCGATGCGATCGCACCAGCTCGCACCTTTGGCTTGGCTGATCAAATTGACCAGCTGCGCGATCGCGGTTTAATTAAAGGTGGTAGCTTGGAGAATGCTCTGGTTTGTGGTCAACACGGATGGGTTAATCCTCCCTTACGATTTTCAAATGAGCCAGTGCGTCATAAACTTTTAGACTTAGTAGGGGATTTGAGTTTATTAGGACGTTTTCCTGTTGCTCACATCCTGGCCTATAAAGCTAGCCACCATCTCCATGTCCAACTTGCCAAAAAGCTGGCTGAACCCATGGGTTGCAAGTTAAATACACAGAAGGTTGAACCTTTAAAAATTAATAAATTAACCTGCAATCTGTAATTCTATTAAAGTACGCTTATGTCCACACTGACTGACGTTAACACGCCAAATAACTCTACCGGAAGTACCCAGGATGTAAATGATGACTCATCAATTAAAACAGTTCTAACTGTTGAAGAGATTCATAAACTGCTCCCCCATCGGTATCCTTTCGCATTAGTTGATCGGATTATTGACTATGTTCCAGGTAAACGAGCTGTAGGTATCAAAAATGTTACCTTCAACGAACCTTTTTTTCAAGGACATTTTCCTGGACGACCCTTGATGCCTGGGGTGATGATAGTGGAAGCTATGGCTCAGGTTGGGGGGATTGTATTAACCCAAATGCCCGATAGTCCTGATGGATTATTCGTATTTGCAGGGATTGACAAAGTTCGTTTCCGGCGTCCCGTAGTGCCAGGAGATCAACTGGTGATGACTGCGGAACTGTTATCCATCAAGCGCCGTCGTTTTGGTAAGATACACTCAGTTGCTACTGTTGATGGTAAGAAAGCAGTAGAAGGCGAACTTATGTTCTCTATAGTGGATTAAAACATAATTAGTAAGAGCGAAGGAAAGTTATTTGGTTCTTCGCCTTTGGCCTTCGGTTTAGGGTAGGTTATTTGGTTGTTCGCGTAGCGTGCGCGTAGCGCATAAGTTATTTATTTGTTTATTTAGTTGTTCGCCTTTGGCCTTCGATTTAGGGTAGGTTATTTGGTTGAAATACTTGACTTTCGAGGTTAAACGTTAATTTTATATTCTAGCACTAAAACCTGGAACACTAAACATTAACCCTTAAACCGGCAACAGTCAACCTTAACCTTTCAAGATTAAATTGAAAACCGGCAACATTAAACCTTAAACCTGTAATCTGCAACCGGCAACCTGTAACCTACAACCGGCAACTTGTAGCCTGCAACCTGCAAGTTTTAATTTGCCAGTATTGTTAGTCATTGGTCACTTTGGTGTTTGGAAAATTGGCAACACTTATTCATCCTACTGCTGTTATCCATCCTGGTGCTGAACTACACCCGACAGTTCAGATTGGTGCCTACGCGGTGATCGAAGATAATGTGAAAGTTGGCCCAGAAACAACCATTGGTGCCCATGTGGTTCTTTCTGGACCGATGGAGATCGGAGCCAGGAATAAAATCTTTCCAGGAGCAGTACTGGGTTCGGAACCCCAAGACCTTAAGTATGATGGTGCTCCTAGCTGGGTGAGAATTGGTGATAATAATCTAATTCGAGAGTACGTCACCATTAACCGAGCCACCGGGGCGGGAGAAGCAACCGTAATTGGCAATGGCAATATGCTAATGGCTTATAGTCATGTTGCTCACAATTGCGTGATTGAAGATTCTGTAATTATCGCTAATGGAACTGCTATAGCAGGTCATGTTTATATTGAGTCCCAGGTGAGAATTAGTGGGGTCTTGGGGATTCATCAATTTGTCCACATTGGACGTCTAGCTATGGTGGGTGGGATGAGTCGCATTGACCGGGATGTTCCACCCTATATGCTAGTTGAGGGGAATCCATCCCGAGTGCGATCGCTTAACTTAATCGGTCTTAAGCGGGCTGGACTGACAAGCGGTGAAATTAGACAGCTAAAAAATGTATTCCGGAAGCTCTATCTTTCAGGAGAACCCTTCACTCAAGCCCTCCAAACCCTGGAATTGCCACCAGATAACCCACATGTTGAGCACCTGTATCAGTTTTTGCAGTTGTCTGTAATGGAAGGTCGTCGGGGTTTGATTCCTGGTCGTCGGTGAAAAAGGTAAAGGTTATCAAGGTTTATTTCAAATTCCTTTAACCTTTAACCTTTACCCTTTCCTAACCTATTTTAGGGATTCTCAATCAAGAAAACAGGATATTAAAGCACAAAATCTGCCTCTGTAATATCACCAAAATCTACACCACTCAAGACAGCTAATGGTTGATTATTGATGGTGGTGATTATGGTATCGTCATTTTGTTCAAAAATTGAAATCTGACCAAAAGTCAGACCATCTAACTGCAAGAGATCTTCACCATCGGTAAAGTCAGTGATGGTCACTTTGCCTACTGTTGACAAGACAAAGGTATCTTGCCCACTGCCACCAGTTAAAATGTCATCTCCTGGACCACCAATAAGAGTATCATTACCGAAACCACCATTAAGTTGATCTTGACCCTGGCCACCATTAAGCAGATCATCGCCTTCTTGACCATAAAGCCAATCGTCACCCTTGCCACCTTCCAGGATATCGTCATGAGCCCCGCCAATGAGGGTATCCTGACCATTGCCACCTTTGAGGGTGTCATGACCGTTCCCTCCAAACAGTAGATCGTCACCGTCACCACCGTCCATGTAGTCTTCTCCAGCAAGTCCTATAAGAAGATCTTTACTGTTAAGCCCTTTGATAATATCGTCACCTCCGCCACCTTCGAGGATGTCATTGTTGGAAGTACCGATTAGGGTAACACCAGCTTCCTCGAAGCTAAGGTTATCAACAGCGAAGCGGGTAGCAGCGGCATCATTGAAATCGATCACAACCCGGTCTATTGGTGTATCACTATCAGGAAGGGAGAACAGACCCTCGGTAAAGCTTGGCTGTGAAGTAGTATCAACTTCGATCTCATTTACCAATGTGGAGCCATCAAACAGTTCCACTGTAAAACCAGGTGTGAGAGTACCAAAGGTACTCAGCGCCACCCCAAACTCAAGCTCGGAAACCGGTGCATCAAAGTCAAGGGTTAGGATTCCGGCGGCATCACCTTCCAAACTCGGATCCTGTACAAAGAAAATTGAGCCTGGACCGACGTCAGCATAATTGGCATCCGTTGAATCTACCCCATCTACTTTGAAATCAAATGTCACCCCCATGAAACTCAGATCATCAACGGGTTGAAAGGGCAGTTCATCGAAAGTCAAAACTATTGTGTTAGTGGAATTAGTAGACATGTTTATTTCTCCTCAAAAATACTTTTTAATTGCACCCTATAGTATAAAAATTGTGATTTTAGCTTGCGCTAATTAAGTAAAATCACGTATTTTTTCGTTCATTTGTTTTTATTTTGCTTTCACAAATATGAAAAGTGGATGAAGTAAATGACTAGTTTTAATGAAGTTTATATTAACTGGTAAAAATCCCATAAAATTGTAAAATTTTTATTTTAAAAGAAAATACTTAAGTATAAAAAATTTACATAATTAGTGATTAAGCTTTTATGGATTTAAATGTCCGTTCCCGTAGCGTGACCAACGGTCAATCCACTTGTGCAAAAGCCGGTATACCATCTCCCCATCTCCTCATCTCCCCATCTCATCATCTCCTCATCTCCCCATCTCCTCATCTCCTCATCTCCCCATCTCCTCATCTCTCCATCTCCCCAAAGCGCCCCTATTCACAATTTATTCACAATTTAAATGTGTGACAGTTTACCCTAGCCGGGCACTGATACCATGTTTGAGTGGTCAGGTAATTTAGATTTGGTTACTGTCTACTCCCCTATTTTCCTAATCCCTATCGATCCATTAACCATGACTCTCAAAACCATCTTTATCAGTACTGGCGAGGTATCTGGTGATTTACAAGGGGCTCTACTGATTGAAGCATTGAAACGTCAA
>NZ_JAAHIG010000259.1:0-12865 GCF_010692305.1 Moorena sp. SIO4G3
TAATCAAAAAGTTTTAACCCTTTTACCCATAGCCGACTAACCATAAAGGCTCCACTCTTCTAAGGTTTCGTCTCCGGCACACGGGAACGGGGGAGACCCAACGCTTAGGGAGATAAGCCCACGCTCGTTTAGTTAAATTAGGCTCGATATGCGCGTTTTTAAACGGGTATTTGGCTTAAGTACTGCCTTTGAGGATAACTAATTTTAGCGATGCAGCGCGGTCTTGGGGGTTTCCCCCACTCGCTATTGCATCAAGACAAGGCGTGTCGTAGAACTAAGAATCCCCGCTCTTATAGGGCGGGGAGTGTCAATAGATCCTTAGTCATTAGTCGTGTTATACTTAACCTATTGCCTAGTATTATAATTAGTGTTATACTTGTTATTGTGCTAGGTGTTATACTAGGAAAAGTTGCTGGTGTAGCTCAGTTGGTAGAGCAGCTGATTTGTAATCAGCTGGCCGCGGGTTCGAATCCTGTCACCAGCTTATCAAAACAATAGTTATATGTGCTTAGTCCTGTATTTCCAACTGTTCTAGGTCAGCAGGGGTATTGCAGTTAAAAAATGGCCTAGTGTCACTGACTAGCAACTCCTGTACTGGATGCTGGGCCAACCAACGCTGAAATGACCGTCCCCCTTGATTGATAAACTCAGTGAGGCTCGGTAGACACTGGCGTCGGTAAAAACCGCACAGGGGTTCCCAGCCCTTGGGGTTCCGTGGCAATAGTGCAATCGCGTAGCGTGACCTTTGGTCAATCCCATTTTCCTGAGTCTGCTGCAACTGCTTGACCCAAGCTTGCACAATCTCTGCTCTTAATTGGGGTAAATCACAAGCAAGTAACAGTACCCAATCTGTCTCAACATGAGCTAATCCTTGAGCAAATCCTACCAAAGGACCATGAGGTGTGCTCTCTTCTGGTAACGGCACTTCCCGAACGACACGACAAGCCTCAGGTAAGATATCCACGTATCGTTCTGGCCAGGGAGTGACGATATAGACTTGACCAGAGACTTGACCAGAGACTTGACCAATACAGCTGAGGGCAACATCACAAACTCTGCGCAGTAAGGGCACACCCTTGATCGCAATCAAAGCTTTATCCCTACCCATACGAGAACTTAGCCCTCCTGCAAGGACAATCCCTGAGAGGGCTAAGTCGTAATTAGTACTTGGTATAGCACTGCCCATAGTTTGGTCAGGAACAGACAAGAATTCCAGAACGTAGACTCGGAGACTCCTCAAAGATTGCCCCTCGTTCCTTTAGGTCATGCTTGAGATCCTGAGATATTCCTAAGTTATCTCCAAACTGAGTACTATCTACTCGACTACCAATCAGGTTGGCATTACTCAGGTTGGCACCACCTAGGTTAGCACGACTGAGGTCAGTACGACTCAGATAAGTACCCATCAAGTTGGCATCACTCAGGTTAGCATCACTGAGATCCGCACATCTGAGGTAGGCACGACTCAAATCAGCTCCGTTGAGCAGGGCACCGTTAAGATTGGCATCACTTAGGTCAGCTCTGCTTAAGTCAGCACCCCTTAAGTCAAAACCCCTGAGGTCAGCACCCCTTAAGTTGGCATCCTTCAGGTCAATTCTAAGTGAATTGTTAGTTGGCTCTAGAGCAACACCCTTCATTAGTTCAAGGAATTCCATTTACTACTCGAAATACACTCTGAAAGATACTAATACAACTATGAAATGCTCAGCACCCTGATAGAATCAACGGCTTAGGTTGATCACTTAGATTTATTGTCGAATTAAATTACCTCAAATTCTAATGAAAAACCAGCCTATCTTTTCAAAATTGCTAATTTTTACGACATATTGCTGATTTTTTAAGATATATGTCGTAGATTTAATTTGTAACTAGTTATACTATCTTTTCCCGCCCTATCTGGTTTCACCAATTACCATACTGTAAAGATTTAATTAATAAATTATTAAAATTAAGTATTTTGTGAAACCGCTAATATAGGAATTATAATCGATTTGTGAAAAATCCTGTGACTAAGTAAGACGGTAAATCTGTTATCTAATATACCTCTTGGCAAAGTATTTAGGTAAGCTTTTAGCCGTGAGCTTTTGGCTCACGCGTGCGCGTTCAGCTGTCAGCTGTCAGCTGTCAGCTTAAAACAAGGTATTCGGCTGACGAGTTCAACGGACTCAAAGCCAAAGACTATGAATTCCTCCCTTGGGCACCTCAAGTAGCGTGGCCGTTCGCGTAGCGTGGCCAAAAGGCCAAAAGGCCAGGGAACTGAGATGTAAGCATATGTGCTACGGGCACGCTACGCGAACAGCTTGGCACAGACTTCGACGCTGATAGCTGATAGCTGATAGCTGACGATAGGTTTTCACACTTCGTTACACAGTTAATGAAAAATTGATACAAAAATGGTATTTGATGACCATAATTAATTACAATTAATTCAGTAGCGGAAAATATTAGGTTTAAACCTATTTAACTCCGTTGCTTTTAACCCCGCAGGGTTGTTGCTTTGACGGTAATTGCCTGTCCGCTAAGGTGACAACCTTGTGGAATAATGCTGATAGTGCTCATCAATTAAAGGAGGAGAAGGATATGCGCGGTTGTTCCATGCTTCTAGCTCTTCTAGTGTTTGCTGGATTGTTGTATTTTATCGTCAATTCTGGTACGTTTGAAGGGTTGATGGACACCATAACACCCTCGGAACGGCAATTGGAATAAGCGATAGAGCTGGGCGTGGCGAGTGTGGGGAGATGGGGAGATGGGGAGATGGGGAGATGGGGAGTGAGATGATCAACAATATGCTTTGAAATTGATATTAGCAATTATTCCTTCGTTGAAGTAGTCAACACCATTACACCCATTGCTATAGCGTTTCTCATAGTAATCAGGTACACATAATTTTTACCTATTCCCGATTCCCGATTCCCGACTCCCCACTCCCGATTCCCGAGTTGATATTAATCAAGGCCTGAAACCGCTGGTCTGAGCGAATGCTGTCAAAATCTGAGACAGTTTTTGCCATCTCTCGATAGTATTCAGGATAGAAATTAATAGCCTGTTGCAAGTTATCAAGGACTAAGTCTACATTCCCTTGTAAGGCATAACAGGAGGCTTTGTGGTACCAAGCTAGGTGCAAATCGGGTTGCAATTTCAAAGCTTGGTCAAACGAATCGATGGCTTCTTTGTTTCTTCCTAATTGCCATAGGGCAACCCCTCGATTGTACCAAGCTAGGTGGTGATCAGGTTTAAATTTCAAAGCTTGGTTAAAGGATTCAATCGCTGCTTCATTTTGTCCTAATTGCCATAGGTCAAAGCCCTGGTTGAGCCAAGCTAGGTGGAGATCGGGTTTAAATTTCAAAGCTTGCTCAAAAGATTCAATCGCTGCTTTTTTTTCTCCGAAATTTGATAGGTAAACCCCCCGGATCAACCAAGTTAGGTGATCATCAGGTTGAATTTTTAAAGCTTGGTCAAAGGATTCAATCGCTGCTTCATTGTGTTTTAATTTCAATAGTGCAGTCCCCCGATTTCTCCAAAGTTGGTGGTCATGGGGTTTAAATTTTAAACCTTGGTCAAAGGATTCAATCGCTGCTTCGTTGTGTCCTAATTCCGATAGAGCAAGCCCCCGGTTGTTCCAAGCTTCGTGGATATCAATTTTAAATTTCAAAGCTTGTTCAAAGGATTCAATTGCTGCTTCTTTTCGTCCTAAATCCGATAGGACAAGCCCCCGGTTATTCCAAGCTCCATGGTCATCGGGTTTAAATTTCAAAGCTTGGTCATAGGAATCTATTGCTGCTTCATTTTGTCCTAATTCCCATAGGGAAAGCCCCAGGTTGTTCCAAGCTTGGTGGTAATCTGGTTTAAATTTCAAAGCTTGCTCATAGGATTCAATCGCTGCTTCGTTTTGTCCTATTTTTCCTAGGGCAATCCCACGGTTGAGCCAAGCTTGGTGGTAATCTGGTTTAAATTTCAAAGCTTGGTCATAGGAATCGATGGCTGCTTTTAAAGCTCCTAAATCCGATAGCGCAATCCCCCGGTGGTACAAAGCTTCGTGGTCATCCGATTTAAATTTCAAAGCTTGGTCATAGGAATCGATGGCTGCTTTTAAAGCTCCTAAATCCGATAGCGCAATCCCCCGGCTAGTCCAAGCTAGGTGGTCATCGGGTTTAAATTTCAAAGCTTGCTCATAGGATTCAATCGCTACTTCTTTTTGTCCTAAATCCGATAGGATAATCCCCCGGATTAACCAACTTAGGTGGTCATCGGATTTAAATTTTAAAGCTTGCTCAAAGGATTTGATCGCTGCTTCTTTTTGTCCTACTATTAATAGTTCAAAACCCAGAACTTGCAAAGCTTTGTGGTGTTCAGGTTTAAATTTCAAAGCTTGATATAATTTAGCTATCGCACCTTCATGATCTTTGGCAAAAATCAGTATAATTCCTAGTTCAAATAGTAAATTTACTCGCTTCTCAGGAGTTTGATTCTCTGGTTCCAATAGTTCTTCAATAGCGATAATTTTTTGAATTTTTTCTTCAGGAGTAAAAGACTGATATTTCCCATAGTCACCTTCCTGTATAATCCGAGAGTATTCTTGCTGCCAAACATCTGATTTGCTAGGAAAGTCAAACAGGCCAGAACGCCAGTCAAAAAAATCGGGAGCGCGGTGGATAAAATAATCCAGGGAAAATGACCGTAATAGAAACACAAAACAAATCTTAAAATCATCCCGAAATCGTTCTCGCTGTTGGTTGAGATGATTTAAAATATGAGGAACCCCTTTCCAACTATAGGAATAAATTGCTTTGTTATCCCATCCCTGCTGACGTTTCGTCTCTTCATACTTATAAAACGAGTGTTCTAGCCCTTGGATAAATAAAACATTGATGTGCTCCCGGTCAGGAAGATCGTGAACGATGTCGTATAAATTATCAATGGGCTCCTCCAAGCGCAACACCTCTATATTTTTCTGAGGCAAATCCTGCGTAACCTGCTTAACTAACTTTTCTCCTTCTGCCGGATAACAACGGACAAATAATAATCCAAACCCTCTGCGCCTTCGGAGGGCACGGAGTAAGTCTTGGTATTGTTCTTCTGGACTCGCTGGCGGTAAATCCTCGTCCGCATCAGTAAAGTTTACCATTAGTTGTAAGGGAGCAGGGAGTAGGGAGTAGGGAGTAGGGAGCAGGGAGCAGGGAGCAGGGAGCAGGGAATAGGGAGTAGTGGGAAGAGTGTGGGGAGATAGGGAGATAGGTGGCCTTGTTGATTTTGGGTATGATTGTGCCAAATTTGGGGAGTGATAAAACTCTCAAAGTCCCCCAAAATTGGGGGATTTAGGGGGCTTTAACAAAACCAGATGATCGCGCATTCATTCCTTAATTCAGCAACGCTACCTTACGGCTGTGAGTCTAGTTGAGCACAAGCCTCTTTAAATTCCCGAATCCCTTTAATCAGGGGATGAATATCGTACCAACACTGTCTTTCTCCTTCGTCATCAAAGTATTGATACTCTAACAAACAGCGATTGAATAATAACTGACGATACTGGTCATTATTGTATATCTGCTTGGAGCGGGAAACATCAGCTAAAATGGACCACTCGCCATCCTGAACGGTTCGGCGATAGGTATCTCGTGCATCAGTAATCGCTCGTTGCACTGCTCTGAGGGAAATGGGTAAGGTTTCGGTGCGATCAATTGCGGTTTGGATTAATAATAGCAAATTCCGTACATGACCGCCACTCATAAAACACAAGCGCTTTAAGGCTTCTTCACTTTCAAATATGTCAGTTTCTAAGGAGCGAGTGGGAGCAAATTGGCCGACTCGCTTGCTAATCACTTCTTTAATTTTATTGAATCCAGGCTCATAAAGGCTACCTTCTTTAGTGCGTACCATAATCATCGGTAAAACCTGGGCATCACCATAGATTTCTCGCAAATCATTGGCTCGCTTGGAGTACAGCATTGAAATCGGAACTGTGTAGATAATATGGCACTTTAATCCCGTTAATTGTTCACTACGGTCTAAAAAAATTTCTTCATGATTAGTTTGGTTACTCTCTTGGATAACTGGGACAATCCGGTCTAAATTATCCGCAATCACTGCTAATTTAGTACATCCAGCTGGTAAGTTCTGTTTGGCTTCTGTAATAAACTGATTCAACGCCTTTAGTAGAGTAACCGTGTGGGGATTAATTTTCTGTCGAATCTGTTGACGCAAGGTTGGTACAGCTCTTAAGTTAGCAGTTAGTTTGCCATACTGAGAAATTTGTGCTTCTACACTTAGTCCATCAAATGCTATTTCAGTCAGAGCCAAATCTTTTAACTCTTGCCAGCGGCTTTTCAGCCAGTTCAGCAACGGCCTGGGATTAGCACTGTCCTTGAGGTCTTCGAGCAAATGGCGAGTACAGGCCAGCAGAATATCAGTATATTGAGTATCTTCGGAATCCACATCTTCTTCATCTGCGGCAAAATACACCACATAGAAGTTATTTTGTTCCAAATATTGCTTCAATCGGAACAATTCTGTAGATTTTCCTGCCCCCCGATGACCTCCATATAAATGATAGGTCTCTCGCTTAGAAAGCAACATCTCTTTCCCTAAATCCACCTGGATCTCTCCATCCCCCCGCACTTCCCGACAATCGACATAAACCGGGTCTCCTGCGGGTAACGGTTGGGAGGGGTCAAAGGCATTGTAGAGGTTTTCCAGTAAATCAGTCATAGAGGGAAGGGAATAGGGAATAGGGAATAGGGAGTAGGGAGTAGGGAGTAGGGAGTAGGGAGTAGTGATAAGATTTGACGCTTTCAGTACTGAAATTGATTGTTATCACGTCCGTTATTAAGTTTTTTTGTACTCGTGCCAGATCTTTAGTATCAGTAGTAGTTTAACTGGAGAGAGTTCAAAGATGGTGTAATCGGGTGACAACACTAGGTCGCTGGATCGCTTCTATCATACTGTTTGCCTCAATTCTTATCCCCGATTCCCGACTCCCGATTCCCGATTCCCGATTCCCAATTCCCAATTCCCGATTCCCGATTCCCGATTCCCAATTCCCGATTCCCGATTCCCGATTCCCGATGCCCGATTCCCCACAACTGCCGCGAAGTCTAATCCCTAAACATCAGGAAATGAGACCAATCAAGCTGTATTAAGTTTTAGATTCACAAAAAGCTCACTATGATGAAACCAGTTAAATCAATGAATGAACTAGTAGAACGGGTATCTAAAGATCCAGAACTTGCGGAAGAAATCAAGAGAGACCCAGTGGAAACCATCCGTAGGCTTGGTCCACCTCTAGAAACGGACCGTTGGATTTACCGGATTGTGGTCAGTGCCTTGGGCGGTACCATGCTGGTAACTGTTACAGGTGCCATCGGACTGGCTGTGGCGGGTAAGGATGTTCCTGATATCCTGGTGGGGATTGGCACTGGTTCTTTGGGTTCCTTGGCTGGATTGTTAGCACCTGCCCCATCCCGAGACTAGAGGGCTGAGTGGATCACTCTTGAATGCTCAGCTCTAGTCGCTCTGCGAATCTGAGTTTAGCGGAGCGAGCACGAGGATTATGCTGGATTTCTTCAGCTTGTGCTACAGTTGGCTTTTTGGTTAGCACTCGCAATAGTGAGCAATTCGTTGACAACTCCCGGAATTTGTGCTTAACAATCCGGTCTTCCAAGCTGTGAAAACTGATAATTCCAAGTCTTCCTCCTGGTTTCAGCCAATGGGGGACAATGTCGAGGAAGGTTTCGAGGCTCTCAAGTTCCTGGTTGACGACAATCCGTAGGGCTTGAAACACCCGAGTCGCTGGGTGAATTCTGCCATAGCGGTATTTAGGGGGAACACAAGATGCGATCGCATTGGCTAATTCAGTGGTTGTCTGAAACGGACGCTTCTCCACAATCCGGCGTGCCATCCGCCGGGATAACCGTTCTTCCCCATACTTATAAAAAACATCCGCTAGCCGTACCTCACCCCAATTATTAATAATATCCTTTGCCGTCAGAGACTGGCTCTGGTCCATCCGCATATCTAACTGAGCAGCATGGCGAAAACTAAAGCCTCGCTCTGGTAAATCTAGCTGAGCTGAACTGACGCCTAAATCCGCAATAATACCATCAAATACCCTATCATTAGACTGATACTCCGCAAAATTTCCATGCCAGAAGTGAACTCGTCCGCCATAACTGGCTAACCTGGTCTTGGCTGCTGCGATCGCATTAGCATCCCGGTCAATAGCTGTAACCTCCACATCCGGTGCTGCTGCTAAAATTAACTCAGTGTGTCCACCACCACCCACAGTGGCATCCAAGTAATGACCACCAGGACAGATAGCTAGTCCCTCAATTAATTCCTGACTCAATACCGACACATGGAAAAAGGGTGTTGTATTTGTCTGTAATTGTTCATTTTCCATGTGATTTAAGCAATCCTAAGTAAGTTCTGAGGATATTAGACCTGCTGCTGTTAATCAGACCAGATTGTCCGGGAACTCTATAACTGTAACCTATCAACTGTAACCTCTCTAGTTGTAAACAGTGACTTGTCTTACTCAGCACTATAGTGAAAGGAGGGTTTCGTAACAACTATAGGCTTGATCATACTTATGAGCTATATTGAATCAATTTAGAATTGCTATAGTAGCTAATGACTAATGATAAAAGTACCCCTGTGGGTACTGTCAATCCATGACAGAAGCATCAGACTAGATTTGTCAGTCAACCAGGAAATTTGCAGTCAACTAAAAGAAAGCCGATGAATTCCAAAGAAGAAAAAGCTAAAGACCTTGAGCTTCGAGAACGAGAACTCCAGCAACGGGAGCGAGACCTTCGACTCCGGGAAATGGAAACGGAAATTTATCAAGAAGAACAACAATTTCATCAAACCCAGAAGCATCAAAAATCTGAAGGTAAACTAAAGAAGTGGGGCAGAAAGCTAGCTAGATTCGGTAAATTCTTAGCCGTTGTGATTGCTGTTGTTCTCACCATTAGAGTCGCTTATTGGCTTGCTATCGTGATCATAGTTGGAGGACTTGCCTGGTTAGGGTACGAAATTTTCTGGAAAGATGACGCTTGAATAACAAAAACAAAAGGCAATAAGGTGAAATAAATCAATTTACAATACTAAAATTTTAAAAAATTAAATAATTCCATAATATCATACAAATTTATAATTTATACTTATAAAGTATAGTCTAGGGATTCTCAATTAATTGTGATAATTTTTGTTTCCTACTCCCTACTCCCTACTCCCTACTCCCTACTCCCTACTCCCTACTCCCTACTCCCTACTCCCAGATCCGCTGTTCCCTTTGAAACCATTAATTAGCTAAGGTCAAAATAAATATGAGTACTAAAATGGAAACCACAAATTTTCTCCATGATCTCGATCGCGTTGCCAGAGTTCGTGCTGAAATCGCCAGTAATTTAAATCAAATCAATAAAAGTCTTGAGCAATCGGAATCCACAGGGGAGCAAAATTCTGGGAAATTAGGCTTAGATAGAGATATTGAAGATATCTATAAAGTCAGTAAAAATTTACAGCAGGGGCGATTTCGGCTATTGGTATTAGGGGATATGAAGCGAGGAAAAAGTACATTCCTCAATGCCTTAATTGGTGATAATTTACTGCCCAGTGATGTCAATCCTTGTACAGCTTTACTGACGGTATTACGCTATGGTGCTCAAAAGAAAGTTACAGTGTACTTTAATGATGAGACACTACCCCAAGAAATTGATTTAGAAAATTTTAAGCAGCGCTATACCATCGACCCAGACCAAGCGAAGCGACTAGAACAAGAGCAAAAGCTAGCTTTTCCTAATGTTAGTCATGCCGTGGTGGAGTATCCCTTACCGTTGCTAGAAAAAGGGATTGAAATTGTAGATAGTCCAGGACTAAATGATACGGAAGCACGCAATCAGTTATCCCTCAGTTACATTAATAATTGTCACGCTATCCTATTTGTCCTCAAAGCAACTCAGCCCTGTACTCTAGAAGAACGTCGTTATATCGAAAATTATCTTAAAGGTCGGGGATTAACGGTTTTCTTTTTAATTAATGCTTGGGATGAGATTCGTAAGGGATTGATTGACCCGGAAGACTCCGAAGAACTGGCAGCAGCTGAGGAAAAAGTCCGTCAAGTCTTCCAAGCTAACCTGATGGATTATTTTCAGGTAGAGGCACAGACTTATGAGAAACGAGTCTTTGAAATTTCTTCATTGATGGCCTTGCGTCGGCGGGTTAAAAATTCCGAGGATTCTCTTGAAGGAACGGGATTTCCTGAATTGATGGCAGCACTTAATTCATTTTTAACCAAAGAACGTGCGATCGCAGAAATGCGCCAAGCTAAAATCCTAGCTCAGCAAGTCTATAACCATGTCCATGAAGCAATTGAACGGCGGATTCCATTGTTGGATCAGGATGTTAATCAGTTGAAACAGCAGATTAACGAAGTCGCACCGGAATTTGAGAAACTGACGGAAATTCGCGATCAATTTCAGGAAGAAATCCGAATTACCCGTAACCGTACAGCAAAAGCTGTAGCTAATTCATTTCGGGACTATATTTTAAATTTAGGTAATACCTTTGAATCAGATTTTGTCCGCTATCAGCCAGATTTAGGCTTTCTGGATTTCCTGCGACAGGGGAAACGGGATGAGTTTAATGCAGCATTTAAGCGAGCCTTTGAACGGTACATTAACGAAAAGATTTCGGATTGGGAAGTCACCGCTGAGCAAAAAATAAGTCAAGCCTTTTTAGAACTAGCTAGGAGTGCCGCTAATTATGGTGCCATCTATGGTAAGATAGCCGATACCATGACTGAAAAGTTGATTGGGAAAAAGGTTTACCCCAATACCACTATGGATTCAGCAGACACTTCACCAGCCTGGGCCAGTTGGGCGATGGGATTTTTATCCTTGGCTTCAGGTAATGTTGCTGGTGTTTTTCTAGCTGGTGCTGGCTTTGATTGGAAAAATATTCTGGTCAATTGGTTTGCTGTGTGGGGAATTACTAGCTTTTTATTGATGTTTACAGGAACATTTCTAGGACCAATAAGTTTGGCTCTCATGGGTCTGGGCTTTGGCGCTTTCCAAGCGGATCAAGCTCGCAAGGAATTAATTCAAGCTACTAAGAAAGAGTTGGTGAAATATTTGCCCCAGTTGGCTGAGGAGCAATGGCAACCAATTCATGATGCGGTCAACGAGTGTTTTGATGATTATGAACGCCAGGTGATTAAACGATTAAATGATGACATTAAATCCCGCAAGGATGAGTTGGATAATTTGGTAGAGCAAAAAGAATCTAATCAAGTTAATCGCGAGACTGAGTTAAAGCGTCTAAGAAGTTTGGATGCTGAGGTTTTGTCTAAGGTTAATGGTATTGAATCCGTTTATGGCTACTTGCTAGCAGCTCCAATGTAAGCATTCAAGGGAGTAGGGAGTAGGGAGTAGGGAGTCGGGAGTCGGAGCATGTCACCTTTATAATTAGGTATATAGATCCCCCCTAACCCCCCTTAAAAAAGGGGGGAATTAGATTAAAAAGTCCCCCTTATTAAGGGGGATTTAGGGGGATCTAAATCAGAGATTAACAAAAGTTACATGCTCCCCTAGGTAGTAGAGAGTCGGAAGTGTTGAAACCATTAATTAGCTAAGCTAAAACTATAGCATTTCTAAATAGATCATGAAAACGAATGCTAATTGAGCATAACACCAAAAACTCCTCCGATATCTTGAGTACTATTCCCTATTCCCTATTCCCTATTCCCTATTCCCTGTTCCCTTTGTCTATCAACCCTATCTTTACATCTCAAATATAAATACTATAGCGTTTGTATTTGAGATGTAAACCTAGAAGGTCTTTTTTTATTGTCCAATAAAACTCCGGAGCTCTTGCCCCTCTTGCCTTTTGCCTATTGCCTTTTGCCTTTTTTGACAATACGTGTGTTAACAACCTAGATACAAACGCTATATAACTATGAGTACTAAAATCGAAACCACAAATTTTCTCAATGATCTCGATCGAGTTGCCACGGTGCGTGGTGAAATAGCTGGTTATTTAAATCAAATCAGTAATATACTGGAACAATCGGAATCCGCAGGGGAGCAAAATTCTGGTAAATTAGGCTTGGATAGAGATATTGAAGATATTTATAAAGCTAGTAAAAATTTATACCAGGGGCGATTCCGACTACTGGTATTAGGGGATATGAAGCGGGGAAAAAGTACATTTCTCAATGCCTTAATTGGTGAGAATTTACTGCCCAGTGATGTCAATCCTTGTACAGCTTTATTGACAGTTTTACGCTATGGTGCTCAAAAGAAGGTGACAGTGTACTTTAATGATGACACACCACCGGAAGAAATTGATTTTAAATCCTTTAAGCATCGCTATACCATCGACCCAGCTGAAGCCAAGCGACTAGAACAACAGAAGAAGCTAGCCTTTCCGAATGTTAGTCATGCTGTGGTGGAGTATCCCTTACCGTTGCTAGAAAAAGGGATTGAAATTGTAGATAGTCCAGGACTGAATGATACGGAAGCGCGCAATGAGTTATCCCTAGGTTACATTAATAATTGTCACGCTATCCTGTTTGTGCTCAGAGCAACTCAGCCCTGTACTTTAGGAGAACGTCGTTATCTCGAAAATTATCTAAAAGACCGGGGATTAACGGTTTTCTTTCTAATTAATGCTTGGGACCAGATTCGGGAAAGTTTGATTGACCCCGATGATACAGAAGAATTAGAAGAAGCTGAAGATAGACTACGGCGAGTATTTCAGGCTAACTTGGCAGACTATTGTCAGGTAGATGGCTATGATATCTATGATGAACGAGTATTTGAAATTTCAGCAATTAATGCCCTGCGCAAGCGAGTGAAAAATCCAGACG
>NZ_JAAHIG010000026.1:0-24925 GCF_010692305.1 Moorena sp. SIO4G3
AAGGTTTCGTCTCCGGAAGGCTCAACTCCAATTGCTGTATGACCACTCCTCACTCGGACAACAATAGAATGCACCTTGACCGTATTATCCGGTTTTGTACCGATTAATGACGGTTCAAGAGTATCCCAACGGGTATGTACGTAGTGAAGGTTGTGGCGTTGTGGTTTTGAAGCGCCTCAGTCAAGCTATAGAGGATGGGGACAACATTTTAGCCTTAATTCGAGGTTCTGCCATCAATCAGGATGGGGCGAGTGGTGGTTTAACAGTACCCAGTGGACCTTCCCAGGAAGCAGTAATTCGTCAAGCACTGAAAAATGCAGGGGTCAAGCCGAATGAAGTTAGCTATATCGAAGCCCATGGTACAGGCACTTCTTTAGGAGACCCCATTGAAGCCAATGCTTTGGGTAGCGTTTTTGGTAAGAGGGAAGAACCCTTGATTATAGGCTCCGTTAAAACCAATATCGGACACCCAGAAGCAGCAGCGGGTATAGCCAGTTTAATCAAAGTTGTTCTCTCACTGCAACATAAACAGATTCCACCTCACCTGCACTTTGAGCAACCTAACCCTTACATTGATTGGGAGCAACTACCGCTCCAAGTGCCTAGGGAATTAAGGCAGTGGTCAAGAGTCAATCAACAAAGGTTTGCTGGAGTTAGTTCCTTTGGTTTTAGTGGCACTAATGCCCATGTCATTCTTGCCGAAGCACCAGCAGTTGAACTAAAAAGCAAAGAGCAAACTGCCCAACTACCCCTCCATCTGCTCACCCTCAGCGCCAAAACTAAACCTGCTCTTGAGGAAATGCTTCACAACTATACAGAGCATTTAGCTACTCATCCTAGCCTAGACTTAGCTGATATTTGTTTTACCACGAATACCCGTCGTACCCATTTCCCCGAACGTTTGGCAGTGGTAGCTGACTCAGTGGCACAGTTACAGGAACAGTTGTTAGGGTATCAAGTGGGGGTCGAACATCATCACGTGTTGCGAGGTAGTAAGGATGAATACCAACCCCAGATTGCATTTCTCTTCACTGGACAAGGTTCCCAATATCTCGGTATGGGGCGAGAACTATACGAAACCCAACCGATATTTCGTCAAACCCTAAACCGTTGTCAGGAAATTTTGGGTCCTATGGGAGACGAAGGGCATTTGCTCCTAGACATCCTCTACCAAAGTGATGACCATTCCTTGCTGGAGCAGACCGTTTATACCCAGCCTGTGCTATTTGCCCTAGAGTATGCCCTAGCTCAGATGTGGCTATCATGGGGAGTCGAACCCACCGCAGTTATGGGTCATAGTGTAGGGGAATACGTTGCAGCTTGTGTGGCTGGGATTTTTTCCTTAGAAGACGGCTTGAAACTGATGGCAGCTAGAGGACGCTTGATGCAACAACTGCCTACTAATGGACAGATGGTTTCTCTGTTGGCATCGGTTGAACAAGTGGAAGAAGCACTTGTCGGTAACAGCTTAGTTGGTATTGCTGCTATTAATGGACCCGAGAGTGTGGTGATTTCCGGGCAGCAAGAAGCAGTAAGTCAGGTAGTACAAAAGCTAGAACATCAGGGAATTAAGCATAAGCCCTTGCAGGTTTCCCATGCCTTCCATTCAGCTATGATGCAGTCGATGCTAGCTGATTTTGGCAAGGTGGTGCAAGAGGTTAGTTTCCACCAACCCAAACTTAACTTTATCTCCAATGTTTCAGGTTGTGAGGAGCGGCTGTTACCTACATATACCCAATATTGGCTCGACCATGTAATGAAACCAGTTAGGTTTGCTGCAGCGATGGATACCTTACATCGCCAAGGGCTAGAGATATTTGTGGAGATCGGACCAAATCCAGTTCTCCTGGGAATGGGACGCCATTGTTTACCCATGGACTATGGCATGTGGTTACCGACGCTCCAGCAAGGACAAAGTGATTGGCAAGAGGTACTGAAGGCTTTGGGGCAATTATATGTCCAGGGGGTGAGGCTCGATTGGGAGGGTTTCCATAGTAACTCTACTTACAGTCCAGTTAGCTTACCCACTTATCCTTGGCAGCGAGAACGCTACTGGATTGAAGAAGAACCAAGAAATCTTCTCCAGAAATCTGGTTCACAGAAAAACCGACCTCCGCTATTAGGACAGCGTGTTCGCAGTGCAGCCCTGAAGCAGCAAATTGTATTTGAAAGTCAACTTAGCCCTAATTTCCCTACCTATTTAACTGACCATCGTATCTACGAGAAAGTTATTTTCCCCACCGCAGCTTACGTTGAGATTGTCTTAGCTGCAGGGGCGCAAATCTTTGCCTCAGGAAAGGTGGATAATCACCCACCCTTAGTGGTGAGTGACCTATTGATGGAACAGCCACTAGTTTTGGATGCCACAAACACAACCTCGGTTCAATTAGTGGTAACACCAAATAAATCAGGGTATGATTTTGAGATTTTCAGCCTCAAAAACTCACAACCTGTGGATGAGAATGAAACCTGGACTCGCCATTTATCAGGGTTGATTTTAGCTGGAGTTTCTCCAGCGGCAACAAATTCGCTAGATTTAGCTGAACTGAAGCACAAAATTAACCAAGAGATTGAAATCGAGAATTATTACCAAAAGTTCCGCGACGTGGGAGTAGAGTATCGGTCAAACTTCCAAACAATTGAGGAGTTGTGGTGTTCTCAAGGTGAATCTGTAGAAGTTCTCGGTAAAATTAAATTACCTGAGACAATAGAGCTGAATACAAATGACAGCTTACATCCACTCCTGTTAGATGGTTGCTTGCAGCTTTTGGCAGCTGCTCTTGGGGATAGTCCTGATAGCGAGACAAAAACTTATTTCTTAGTTGGCTTAGAGCGTCTAAATTTTTTCCGTCAGCCCAGCACAAGTGTTTGGTGTCATGTTCATCCGTCAAGTAAGCCCAGCCCCGGTGTACTGTCCTCTTTTGATTTACATTTAGTAGATGAGAACGGAATAGCAGTGGCGGATTTGCTTAACCTACAGGTTAGCCGTGCCAATGAAACTGCTCTATTTGCCAATCAAACTGACGATTGGTTATACACAATTGCTTGGGAAGCAAAGCCCCGTATCTCCAAGAATAATAAAAGGTCTAAAGCAGGTAGTTGGCTAATCTTTAGCGATGGGGGAAAAGAAAGCAGTGCCTTAGCTGAACTCCTCAACCAGCAAGGTAATCGCTGTATCTTTGTTTCCCAAGGGTCATCTTTTGCTACCTTAAATGGCGGTCACTATCAAATTAACCCTACTGAACCAGAGGATTTCCAGAGGCTCATTGCCGCAATAGTAAACCAGGAGCAGCAGTCCGTTTACCGTGGCATAGTTTATATGTGGGGACTTGATGGCAAGCCTGAGGTGTCAGATGTTCCCACTACAGCAATGGGTTTATGTACTGGAATGTTGCATTTGACTCAAGCATTAACGAAAGTTTCTTCCCAGCACAGCAAGAGAACAATACCTCGTTTATGGGTAGTAACTCGCAATACCCAAGCAGTTACAAAAACAAACTTACAACTGCAACAAGCACCATTGTTGGGCTTAGCCCGTGTAATGGTTTTAGAACATCCCGAATTAGAAACTGTCTGCATAGATTTGAATTCGCACCAAGTGAATGAAATCGAAATGCTGCTCGAAGAAATCCTCTTCCCAGAACCAGAAGAGCAAGTCGCTTTTCGGGATGGAGAGCGTTATGTTCCTCGATTAAAACGTGCTGACGCTAAAAATATTGCTCAACCAGCAGAAATTAATTCATCAGGCCGTTATTTAATCACGGGTGGCTTAGGTGCATTGGGGCTGCAAGTGGCAAATTACTTGGTGGAACAAGGTGCACGTCACCTGCTGTTAGTGGGACGAAAAGGAGCAGTATCAAAAGAAGCACAAGCAGGAGTTAGGCAGTTAGAAGAGAAAGGGGCGTTGGTGAAAATTATTAAAGCTGATATTTCCCAAGCCGATAGCGTCACGACACTAATAGCCGAAACTGACATTCCTTTACGAGGGGTAGTTCATGTCGCAGGTGTTTTAGATGATGGAATGCTCAGAGACCAAACCCAGAAACGCTTTGCCAAAGTAATGGCTCCCAAGGTTCAAGGTGCTTGGAACTTACACCAACTGACCAAAGAAATGCCATTGGACTTTTTTGTCTGCTTTTCCTCTATGACCTCGGTTCTAGGCACAATAGGTCAAGGAAATTATGCTGCCGCTAATGGTTTTATGGATGCATTGTGTCATCACCGACAGGGATTGGGATTACCTGCTGTTAGTATTAACTGGGGAGCTTGGTCTACTTCTGGGATGGCAACTCGATTGGATGCTAATCTGCAAAGTCGTTGGGATGCCATCGGTTTTGGTATGATCTCGCCTAATCAAGGAATGTATCTATTTGCCAAGTTGTTGAACAGCAAAGTACCTCAAGTTGGTGCGATGCCCATTGATTGGTCAAAGTATCCTGTTGAAAGTACTTTCTTCACTTACCTCCAGAAAACTACTGACCAAAAGCAAGCGCCAGAGCAAACCTCAGTTAGTATCTTGGAACAAATCAAAGCGGCTGAAAAAGAGCAGCGCTATGAACTTTTAGTAACTCATATCCAATCTCAAGTATCTAAAGTCTTGGGCTACCAGAAAAAGAAGGCATTTTCTGTTAAGGAAGGATTTTTCGATTTAGGGATGAGTTCTCTGACATCAGTAGAGTTGAGAAACAATTTGCAAAATAGCTTGGGCTGTCGTTTACCCGCCACACTCACTTTTGACTATCCCACGGTTAAAAAATTGGTGGATTATCTGATGGCAGAGTTTATAGAAGAAGAGGAGGATGAAGACGAGATATTTGCCTCTGAACAGTCCTTCCCTACAGACACAACAGTATCCACATTCCAACCCCTAGGAGACAGTGATGACGCCGAAGAAATTGCTAAACAATTTGCAGCACAATTAGGTGTGCAATGGGTTGATTAAATTAGTTGGAGCAAATAAGTAGTCGGACATAAATAAACGGTACTGTCTCAAAAACTGTAAAATCCTTGTAACCATTACCCCAAAAGCTTTAGCCGATATTTACAAAACTTTATACAGCACCCAAGACTTTTGTCCAACTACTTAGTATCTATTTTTTGTCGTTGTCATTTTAATATTGGAGAATAAGGCCAATGCAAACGCAGCAAATTGGTTGCCTGAAGAAAAGGATAGACTTTAATCTAGTGGAGAAAGAGCTTGATCTTCTCAAAACCTTTCCAATTTGTACTGGCTACAGCGGTTATCAGGTTGGTTGTTGGCAAAAATTTCCCTTGTTAAATAGCCAGGGTAATGCTCAAGATGGACGGTATTACTCTTACGAAGGTTCCCCTAAAATAACAGAGATTGGCGATAAACTTGCTTACCTTACTTCATTGGTAACAGATATATTTTGTCTGGAGTTTCTTAAGGTAGCTGACATTTTTGAAATGAAAAGTGGTAGCTTTCTTTTTCCTCATCGAGATGCTCTAGACAATCAAGAAGATTTTAAGACTAATTTCGTGAGGCTACATATACCCCTCAAAACTAGCAATGGCTGCTTCAATTCTTGTGGAAAACATGTCTACCATCTGGGACCAGGAGAAATTTGGTTTCACAATGGCTATGCTGTTCACAGTGCTGCAAATTTTTCCCCAGAGTCACGTTTTCATTTAGTTGTAGCTTTCCCTCCTGGCGTTCCTGTCGATGCTTTATTCAAAGATAAATCCGTGACGATGCTGGGAAAGGAAACAATTTCAATTGATCGCGAACCTCTCACTGAAGCAGACATCAGTGGGATCTACAGTCTGAGCAGCATTATTAATGAATACAATTTTAAAGAGATAGTAGCTGTCTTAGGTAAGTTGCACTTTAGCAAACAAGTTAGCTCATCACTGACTTATAAGTGGTTGCAGGAAATTACGACAGCTACAGGTAACCCAAAGCTTATCCACAAGAGTAAATTAGTCAAGGAATTTTTCGTTGGTCCCAGACCTAAAAATCCTGGTGTCGATGTTCAATGGCTTTAAGCATTTAAGAATAACACACTATCAGGTATTTAGTGAGCTAATAAAATGAGTGAAAAAAATGAACAACGCTATGTTCAGTTAATGAAGGTAGCGTCACAAAAAATAGCTAATTTACAAGCCGAAATTGAGCGATTAAAGCAGAAAGAACGTGAGCCGATTGCCATTGTGGGGATGGGGTGTCGCTTAGGTTCAGCCGATAATCCTGAGCAATTTTGGGACTTACTTGTCAATGGCGTAGATGACATGGGAGAAGCCCCGGAAGGACATCATTCCTATCTAGATCCATACTACGATCCAGAGCCTGGTAAGCCTGGTAAGATATACATAAATCGTGCCGCGTTTCTCAACCAATCTCCCGCAGATTTTGATGCCAATTTTTTCGGGATTTCACCAGATGAAGCTGCCAGTCTAGATCCTCAACATCGGCTGGTGATGGAAGTTGCCTGGGAAGCGTTTGAAAATGCCTCACTGGTACCAGAACAACTGGCTGGTAGTCAAACCGGTGTTTTTGTTGGCATATGTGCCAATGATTATGCTTGGCAACTTGCTAAACAAGATCCTACAGCAACAGATCTCTATGTCGGCTCGGGGAATGCCTACAGCCCAGCAGCAGGTCGCCTTTCCTACTTCTTCGATTTTACAGGACCTTGTCTAGCGGTTGATACGGGCTGTGCATCTTCATTAGCAGCTATTCACTTGGCGGTTAACAGCTTGCGACAGGGAGACTGTAATCTAGCCCTAGCAGGAGGTGTCCAGCGATACGGCTCACCCGAATACTGGATTAATCTTTGTAAGTCCGGGATGTTATCTCCAGATGGTCGTTGTAAAACCTTTGATGCGAGTGCCAATGGTTATGCCCGTGGCGAAGGGTGTGGCATGATTGTTCTCAAAAGGCTATCCGATGCCCAATCTGATGGGGACAAAATTCTGGCTTTAATTAGAGGAACTGCTCATGGACAGGATGGACGCACCAGCGGTTTAACCGTACCTAGCGGGTCTTCTCAACAAGCGGTAATTCGCAGAGCACTCGCCAATGCTGGTATTAAACCAAAGCAAGTCAATTATATTGAAGCCCATGGTACAGGTACATCTTGGGGAGACTCAATTGAAGCCAATGCCTTGGGTAGCGTTTTTCGCAAACGAGAAGAACCTCTGCTCTTGGGTTCGGCGAAAACTAATATCGGTCACTTGGAAGGCGCATCTGGTGTCGCAGGTTTGATTAAAATCGTTCTTTCCTTACAAAATGAGTTAATTCCCCCTCATTTGCACTTCAAAGAACCTACGCCCTATGTAAGTTGGGATGAGATGCCACTAAAAGTGACAACTGAACAGACTCCTTGGTCAGCAACTGATAAACCTAGGATTGCTGGACTCAGTTCTTTTGGGTTTAGTGGTATCAATATACATGCGATCCTTTCAGAAGCACCAGCAGTTGCACCATTAAGTAAAGAGCAAACCGCCCAACCACCTCTCCATCTCCTTACCCTCAGCGCCAAAACTAAACCTGCTCTTGAGCAAATGGTTCACAACTATGCAGAATATTTCGCCACTCATCCTAACCTAGACTGGGCACAGACATGTTTTACTACCAATAATTGTCGCACCCATTTCCAGGAACGTTTGGTGGTGATAGCCAACTCAGTAGCTCAGGCACGGGAACAGTTATTAGCCCATCAAGCAGGGATGGAAAACTCCCATCTGTTGCAGGGTAGCAAGAGAGAAAGTCAACCTCAAATTGCGTTTCTGTTCACTGGTCAAGGTTCCCAGTATCTAGGTATGGGGCGGGAATTATATGAAGCACAACCGACATTTCGTCAAGCCCTAGAACGTTGTCAGGAGATTTTAGAGACAATTGGTAATCAGGAGCGATCGCTACTGGAACTACTCTACTATACCGATGACAGTTCTCTGTTGGAGCAGACCGCCTATAACCAAACCGCCTTGTTTGCTGTAGAGTACGCACTAGCCGAGATGTGGAAATCTTGGGGCATTGAACCAAACATTGTCATAGGCGATAGTGTAGGGGAATATGTAGCAGCTTGTGTAGCTGGGGTTTTCTCCCTAGAAGACGGCTTGAAACTCATGGTTGCTAGAGGACGCTTGATGCAGCAACTGCCCACTAACGGAGAAATGGCATCCACTGCAGCATCCGCAAAACCAATAGCACAGACACTTCAAAACAGGGATGTTGTTACCCATGCAGCGTTTACGAAACCAATGCTGGAGGATTTTCGTAACCTGGTGCAAGAGGTAACTTTTCATCAACCTATACTCAACTTTATCTCGAATGTCACTGGTTCTCAAGAAAGCACTTTACCAACTAACCCAGACTATTGGGTTGATCAGATGCTCAAGCCAGTGCAATTTGCCACAGCCATAGAAACCCTCCATAGCCAAGGGGTAGATATATTTATGGAGATAGGACCAAAACCTATTTTGCTGGGCATGGGACAACAGTATTTACCCCTGGGCTATGGCACCTGGCTACCGACACTCCAGCAGGGCAAAAGTGATTGGGAAGGGGTATTACAGGCTTTGGGGCAATTATATGTTCAGGGTATATGGATTGATTGGGAGGGTGTTCATCGTGATTCTGAGTATACTCCAGTAAGTTTGCCCACCTATCCTTGGCAACGAGAACGCTACTGGATCGATGTGAATCAACACCAACCATCCCAAAAAACTGGAACGCTAGTTGAAACTGTTAAGGTTAAACCTGTCCTAGAGATTCCTAATCTTTGGATTAAATGCTCTCAGCCCAATCCAAACGCCGATTTACGCCTATTTTGCCTACCCTATGCAGGGGGTGGGGCATCGATTTTTCGCCTCTGGCATCAAGAATTGCCGTTAAATGTAGAAGTTTGTCCCATTGAGCTACCTGGAAGAGAAAGTCGCATTAGGGAAAAAGCAATCTCAAGTCTTGAAATTCTAACAGATAAATTAGTGGATGTCTTACTGCAATATGTAGATAAGCCATTTGCTATTTTCGGTCATAGTATGGGTTCACTTATTGCTTATGAACTAGCCATAAAACTGCAAGCAAAAAATGTCAATCCAGCGTATTTATTTGTATCAGGTCGTCAATCGCCTAATACCCCCGAGTTATATCCACCCTTTTATTCATTACCAGATGCTGAATTCATTGAGACATTAACTAATATTTACCCTAATATTCCAGATGCTGTCCTCAAAGAAGAAGAACTCATGGGCTTGTTCTTACCAGTTTTGCGAGCAGACATGACGTTAGCCCAAACCTATAGCCAGGAACAAGTAGAGACTCTGAATTGTCCCATTGTTGCTCTGGGTAGTATTGATGATGAGGAAGCTAGTTATGATCGTCTTATTACTTGGCGTGAGTATACCCATTCCTCATTTTCAGTTCAGACATTTCCAGGAGGACACTTCTATCTAAATGAAGATAGACAACCCTTGTTGCAGTTCATATCTCAAACGCTCAAAGCTATACACTAACTGGATGCATATTCCGCATTAAGAATTAAATTCGCCACGGATCGCACCTCAAGAATTTGTATCTGACTGAATTGCAAACCGTTGTATGATAGTATTTAATAATACCTAATATGCTTAGTAGCACTCCCTCTAGCATTAATCTTCAAGACAGTTTTTTGGTGCTTGAAAACAAGCGTTTCCATTACATTTGGTTGCGTCATCATTGTTTATGTCCCCAGTGTTGCGATCCTTGGTCTGGGCAAAAAATTTATGACATTAGCGCCTGTACTGATTTGCCTAAACCACTATCTGCCACACTCAAAGGTGAAAACCTAGTTATTGATTGGCAAGAAGACCCCCCCACCAAAGTGTATTTCCAATTTCATGGCTACTAAACCATGCCTATGACCCTGAACCTAATCCTAACTTTGAGCCAGAGTATATTTTGTGGAATAGTGATTGGTTGAAAGCACATCCTCCACAACAGCATGATTTCAGCAACTGCAATCCAGAAACATGGATGAATCAGCTTTATGTCCTTGGATTTACCCTAATTAAAAATGTACCTCACGAGGCTCTTGAATCATTCCTTACACTAATTGGACCAATCCGTGAGTATGCCAGGGATGGTAAGTTCTCAATACTTAAATCTGTTCGTCCATCATCGGAGTATGCTTGCTCAGACTTGGGTTCTTCATCTAATGAGTTAATACCCCACAATGACATAGTTTCGTGCGATGCATCTCCAATTGTTGGGGCACTTTATTGTGTTGATAATACAACCAGTGGAGGTGAATCTATCCTGATTGATGGTTTTAAGATGGCAGAGGATCTGCGTCGAGAAGAGCCAGAGCATTTCTCAGCCTTGACGGAGATACTGGTGGATTATTGGCATTACTTTGATTGCGGGTCTTACTTAATGCGGAGCAAGAAGCCTATCATTCAGTTAAATCGCCAGGATGAGGTAGTTAGCATTTACTACTCATACAAAAATATGAATATCAACTTGCCATTTGATCAGATTCAGCGCTTTTACGAGGCTTTGTCAGTTTTTATGGGCTATGTGAGAAGTCAAAAGTACCAATACAACTTCCGAATCCAGGCTGGAGATTGTTTGCTGTTTAACAACTCACGGATGCTTCATGGACGAAAATCTTTCGATCCTAGTACAGGATTTCGATATCTTGAAACTGCTGCCGTTGAATGGGATTATTTGAGGTCACTTCTAAATTTGAAATATCTCCAACATCCTGCCATTGAAGGATTATCTATCTTAAATACCCATAGATCTGGAGTGCAGTCTAGTTATTAAATGTTTCATTTTAGTAAGGGTTGATAACAATCATGAATGTGTCAAATAAAGTTCAGTGGGTCTATAGTTCAAAAAATAATCACGAACTCAGCGATCGCTATAACCAATGGGCCAAGGATTACGAACAAGATTTAAATGAAACTTTTGGTCGTCTTAACCGCGAACCTATTGTCGATTTAACAATTAAGTACGTCCCTAGAAATGCTCAAATTTTAGATGTGGGAGCAGGTACGGGTGTAGTCGGTCAATGGCTGCAACAGGAAGGCTTTCACAACCTAGTAGGAATCGATATGTCTGAAGGGATGCTTACTGAGGCACAAAGGAAAAATATCTACACTGAATTGCGCCTTATGGTATTGGGTGAACCTTTAGATTTTCCCAGTGCTACTTTTGACGCCGTTACTGCTTGTGGGGTATTTACTTACGGACATGCTCCGAGCCATTCTTTTGATGAATTGATTCGTGTTACTAAACCGGGAGGATACATTATTTTTACCCTACGCCCCGATTTCTACGAAAGCAGCGATTTTAAAGACAAAATGGCAAATTTAGAAGCACAAGAAAATTGGAAATTAACAGAGCTGGGAGATAAATATCAAGCAGAACATGTGGATCAAGTGCCTATCTATTTTCAAACATGGGTCTATCGGGTAATATGAATTTATTAAATAAATAGCTAGGCAAAAAGTTTAATTTCCTAATTTTGCAGGAACTGGCTACTTCCTGCAAAATTAGGATTTTTTGTTAAACGCTACTAAACGGCTAAAAAGGATACAGGGTATATATTGTAACGATTAGTTTTTCAGTAACTTTTTTACTGCTTCAAACACTAAAAACTGCAAAATTTTTTCAAAATGTGGCGTTGGTGAGTGCGTAATTTTTTCAACACAAGCAGGTATAGTTTTGAACTTTACCTTTAAGGATGACAATACAGCTCTAACTCTTGCTGTAGTTGGGATAGAGCCTTCAAGTATCCCTGAAAATAAAGATATTTATAGCAATTCTACGACTTGTGAGGTACACTTATAGTGAAAACATCAAAAACATGAAGATTGGTGATGAAGCCTTATTCATTGGACTTTAGAAAAAAAATTATTCATAATAACGAGGATATTTCTATTATAAAAATAGCTGAACGTTTTAGAGTAGCGAAAGGGTGTATCTCACTTTTGTAAATTTTGCGTAGGGTGCGTTAGGGGTGGGCTCGCCCTGATTTTCTACCTCTTCGCCACCATTGAAATAGCCCACCCCGTAACGCACCACCGAGTCAAACAGCAAATGAGCCTTTCACTAGTAAAGTAGTACAAATGAACAGTTTAACTTCAGCCTAGATGCTTATTTCGAATCTTTTTTTCTTGCGCTTACCCTGGTTATTATAAGGTTTTTTTTATATTATTAAGCTCAGCTCTATGGTAGGATGGCTACTGCAATATCAAAATTGATAAAACTAAAATAATCATAAAATTAGCGTCATATCAAATGAATTCCAGCTATATACTACCAAGGTAAGAAAATCAAATTCACATAAAATCAAATTAACATTTTGATACAATACAACCGATAAATTAATTAAGATTGTATAAGATTTAATGGATTTTGCTTGGAACAGTCAACAAATTGCATTTAAAAAAAAGGTCATTCGATTTGCCCAACAGTCATTGACCTCTGATCTGATCAAACAGGACAAAGAGGAAATATTTAATCGTGATGGGTGGCAAAAGTGCTGCGAGTTTGGTATTCACGGGTGGCCTATCCCTTGTCGTTATGGTGGACAGGAACTGGATATCCTCACTATTGCTTGTGCTTTACATAAATCCCCCTAAGCCGAAAACCCCGTCACAAAGCGAGCGGGGATGAAGGCTCGCCGTAGGCGACACTTCGTGAACGCAGCGGCTAAAGCCGCCGTGAGAAAAATATTTTGGTAAAATCCGTAATTTGTCGCTGGATGTTGTATAATAAAATGTAAGCAGTTGAGGTCGAAGCTGGTGATAATAGTTGAGTTCAAAGCATATGGCAAAAAGCACCAATATCAGGCTATTAATGAGGCTATTCGAACGGTGAAATTTATCCGCAATAGCTGCATCCGCTTGTGGATTGACAACAAGGGAACGGGAAAGTATGACCTCAGCAAATATTGCAAGGTTTTAGCTAAACAGTTCCCCTTTGCTAATGAATTGAACTCAACTGCTCGTCAAGCTGCGGCTGAAAGAGCATGGTCATCGATCACCCGTTTCTACGAAAATTTCCAGAAAAAAGTACCAGGCAAAAAAGGCTTTCCAAAATTCCAGAAAAACTGCCGCTCGGTTGAGTACAAGCAGTCAGGCTGGAAGTTATCCCCCGATAAAAAGTTGATCACCTTTAGTGACAAGAAGGGTATTGGAAAACTCAAGCTTAAGGGTACATGGGACTTGTGGCGCTTCGACAAGAAGCAAATCAAAAGGGTTAGGATAGTTCGTCGGGCTGATGGGTACTACATCCAGTTTTGTGTTTCAGTTGATATCAACGAAGAGTTGAAACCAACTGGGAACACTGTCGGGCTGGATGTAGGACTGAAAGACTTCTATACTGATTCCGAAGGTAAGACTGAACCTAATCCTAGATTTTATAGAAAAGGTGAAAAACGTCTAAAGTTTTATCAACGTCGGGTTTCTCGAAAAAAGAAAGGCTCTGCTAACCGTCGAAAAGCTATTAATAAGCTAGGCAGGACACACCTCAAAATAAGTAGGCAGCGTGAAGAACATGCGAGTGCGATTCGTTGGTTAGAAACCGGTAACGGGGGATTAACCACAAGGACATACCTTGATAACTTGAATTCCATGTTGGTGAAAAACCAACCCTCAANACCCATTTTGAAAGAGGTGCCACATGACAAGGAACCCTATTATGAGGAGCCGTATGATGGGAAACTATCACGTACGGTTTTGGAGACGAGTCAGACGCGGGGCAACCCCCTGGCTTAGTTTAATAGAGACTCGCATGTTGCGTAATCCGTTCGCGCAGCGTCGGCTACGCCGAATCTAACGATCTGGTCGCCTACGAAGACCTGAGGGTAATAAATTTGGTAAAAAATCATTGTCTTGCTAAGTCTATTAATGATGCAGGTTGGTATCAATTTAGAAAATGGTTAGAACATTTTGGAACTAAGTTTTGCAGGGTCACTGTTGCAGTAAACCCTGCCTACACTAGCCAGAATTGTTCCAGTTGTGGCGAGGTCGTAAAAAAGTCTTTGTCAACCAGGACTCATATCTGTAAATGTGGTTGCCAATTAGACCGCGATCATAATGCTGCGATAAACATTTTAGAAAGAGCTTTGAGTACGACAGGGCATGTCGGAACTTGGGTCATCGACCCGAACGCTTGCGGAGATTCGGCCTCTATTCTTCTTGGTTCCGACCAGGTTGAGTAAGTTGAGTCGTTGAAGCAAGAATCCCCGCGTCTTTAGACCGGGGAGTGTCAAAAGGATTAGGATATGGCTGCAAAGATAATGGATTGATTTTTGCGATGAATGCCCATATCTGGGCTGGGGAAATGCCTCTCCTGACCTTTGGGAGTGAAGAACAAAAGGAAAAGTATCTCCCTTTACTGTGTCGAGAGGGGTGGATTGCATCCCACGCAGCCAGCGAACCACAAGCAGGGTCTGATATCTATAGTCTCAAAACCACGGCTCAAAAAGATGGAGATAAATACATTCTCTACGGGCATAAACATTATGTGACCAATGGAACCGTTGCAGACCTGTTCATCATTTTTGCTAATGTAGATCCGTCTCTTGGGAAAGAAGGGTTGACAGCTTTCATAATCGAAAAAGATACCCCTGGTCTGGTTGTCCAAAAGACTACGTCTACGATGGGAGTACGTACCGCTCAAGTAGCGGAATTGAAGTTAGAAAATTGTGAAGTATCAGCCAGTCATCGATTAGGTAAGGAAGGGGCGGGCTTAGCCATATTCAACCACAGTATGGAGTGGGAGCGGGGATTTATTCTCGCCTCTGCTGTGGGAACTATGGAACGGTTATTGGAGCAGTCTATTCGTTACGCTAGAACCCACAAGCAGTTTGGTCAAGCAATTGGGAAATTCCAATTAGTTGCCAATAAGTTAGTGGATATGAAATTGCGATTGGAGAGCGCCAAAGCCCACTTGTATAAGGTAGCTTGGATGAAAGAGCATCAGAAAATGGCTCTAATGGAAGCTTCTATAGCTAACCTGTACATTAGTGAAGCTTGGGTTAAGTCAGCTCTCGAAGCTATCGAGGTTCATGGTGCATACGGCTATTTAACCAATACAGAGTTAGAACGAGAGCTGCGGGATGCTATTGGTAGTAAGTTCTACTCCGGTACCTCTGAAATTCAGCGAGTAGTGATAGGCAAATTCTTAGGGTTGTAAAAGAGCACTACTATGTCATATTTACTCCATCATCTACTAATCAGCAGTGCTCAAACCCATAGTAATTGTGTTGCTGTGCAGCAACAAGAGCGCACCATCACCTATCGTCAATTAGATGAGATTAGTAACCAATTGGCAAATACCTTGAAGTATGTAGGGGTAGAAAGGGGAGACCGAATTGGTATTTACCTTGATAAGTCAATTGAAGCTGTAATTGCTATCTTTGGCATACTGAAAGTTGGTGCTACCTATGTACCTTTAGATCCCCATGCACCCATCAAACGGATTGCCTTTATTATTAGCAACTGCCAGATCAAGACACTAATTTCAACTCAGAAAAAGATAAATAGTTTAGGAAACAATTCCCTAGAAGAGTTACAGAGTATCAACAGTGCGATCCTTGTAGATAATGAAGAGCAAGCCATGCAATGGTTGGGGAAAACAATTAAATGGTCAGAGGTTTTGCAAGCTCCTTCTAGTCCACCACCGGAGCCAAATCTGGTGGAAAACGATCTGGGTTATATCCTCTACACCTCTGGCTCCACCGGAACCCCAAAAGGGGTAATGATTAGCCATCGCGCATCTCTCACCTTTGTGAATTGGGCGTATGAGACATTTCAGGTCACTGGGGAAGATCGGGTTTCCAGTCATGCGCCATTTCATTTCGATCTTTCCATCTTTGATATTTTTACAACAATCAAAGCAGGAGCCACAGTTATTCTACTCTCACCGGCTTTATCGGTCTTTCCTATTAATCTAGCTAAATTCATTGCTGCAGAGAAGATTTCAATCTGGTATTCAGTACCCTCTATTCTTACCAGTTTGGTATTGTATGGTCGCTTAGAAAAACATAGCTTCCCCGCCCTGAGAACTATTTTGTTTGCAGGAGAAGTTTTCCCCATCAAATATTTGCGTCAGTTGATGGAGTATATTCCCCAGGCTGGTTATTACAATCTCTTTGGTCCAACTGAGACGAATGTCTGTACCTACTACCAAGTTCCATCACTAGATGTTGAAATCACTGAATCCCTTCCCATTGGTAAAGCCTGTGCTAATACCGAAGTTTTTGTCTTGAGTGAAAGTAATGAATTGGTTGCGAAAGGTGAGATTGGTGAGCTTTGTGTCCGTGGACCTGGATTGATGACAGGTTACTGGAATTTGCCCGAAAAAAGTGCCAAAGTGCTTTCTCCCTTTACCTTACATCATTGGTTAGGGTCTGAAATGATCTACCATACGGGGGACTTGGTTAAACAAGCTCCAGACGGTAATTATATCTTTTTAGGTCGTCGCGATCACATGATTAAGAGTCGCGGCTACCGCATTGAATTAGGTGAAATAGAGAGCGTTTTGTACAGCCATCCTGCTGTGGATGAAGTTGCAGTTATTCCCATCCCCGACAATGAAATTGGTAACCGGATCAAGGCTGTGGTGGTAACCAGTAGTGGAGAGGAATCTGTAGGAGTGAGGGATGTCTCCAGACAGACTTTAAAATCTTTTTGTGCAGAGCGGCTCCCCAAATATATGGTTCCCGATTCGTTCGAGTTCCTTAATACCTTGCCTAAAACTTCAACTGGTAAAATAGACAAAGTTAAATTATCTCAGGAGCAGTAATCACATGATAGAAAATCAGACAATGACAGAAGAAAAGCTCGAACAAATGCTCAAAGAATTCATCACTCAAGAGTTGGCTTATGACCAGCCTGACTTGGTTCTAACTAACGACTTAAAGATTATTGAGCAACGGGTCATAGACTCAATGGATATCTTTCGGTTGGTTCGTTTTGTGGAAGAAGAAGTAGGAATTTTTTGGGAACCTGAAGAATTCGTTTTACAAAACTTTGAAACAATTGACCATATCAAAGCCTATGTACTCCGTGAATTAGCGTCATCAGTATAAAGGGATAAGTATTGTGACCCGTCCTTTCCATCCTAATTTGGGATGCCCTTACCCTTATCAAGAAATTCAATTATGAACAAAACAGCTTACCTCAACCATGACTCTGACCTTAGAGAAAATTGTCACCAGGAGCCCATCGCCATCATTGGGATGGGATGTCGTTTTCCAGGTAAGGCTGATTCCCCAGAGGCTTTTTGGCAACTATTAAGTAATGGTGTCAATGCAGTCAAAGATATTCCCTCTTCTCGTTGGGATCTAGAGAGATATTATGACCCCAATCCTACAGCAGGCAAGTTTTATGTGCGTTCTGCGGCTTTCCTTGAACCAGAGGAAATAGAAGAGTTTGATGCCGAATTTTTCCGCATGGCATCCCGGGAAGCAGCTAGCTTAGATCCCCAACAGCGTTTACTTTTAGAAGTAAGCTGGGAAGCTCTTGAACATGCAGGAATTGCACCCACCTCCTTAGCGGGTAGCCAAACAGGTGTATTTGTAGGTATTCACTGGGATGATTACTCAGCAGAACGCTTTTATATGGTGAATCCGAGTGACCTCAATGCTTACCCCACCTTGAGCAATTTGCGGAGTCTATCAGCAGGGCGAATTGCCTATGTGTTAGATTTGCATGGCCCTACACTACAGGTTGATACAGCTTGTTCTTCCGGTTTAGTATCGGTTCATTTGGCTTGTCAATCCTTGCAGAATCGTGAGAGTAATCTGGCTATCGCTGGTGGTGTTAGTCTGCTACTCTCTCCTAAACTAACCGTTGGCTTCTGTCAAATGAATGTCTTAGCCAAAGATGGTCGCTGCAAAACCTTCTCGGACTCAGTAGATGGATTCGTACAGGGAGAGGGTTGTGGGATGATCATTTTGAAACGTCTCAGGGATGCTCTTCGCGATCGCGATCCGATCTTGGCAACCATCAGAAGTTCAGCAATCAATCACGATGGCTACAGTTTAACCCTCACAACCCCTGCGATTGCTGCCCAGGAATCAATGCTACGCCAAGCTGTAGAAAACGCTCAAATCGAGCCTCAGCAAGTTCAATACGTTGAAACCCATGGAACCGGAACACCTTTAGGGGATCCTATTGAAGTCAAAGCCTTGGCAAAAGTATTAGGGCAAAATCGTCAAAACCCATTGGTAATTGGGTCGATGAAGACCAATATGGGGCACTTAGGAGCAGCTTCTGGTGTAGCTGGTTTAATCAAAACTGTCCTTTCGCTCCAACATAACCATATCCCCCCCAATTTACATTTTGATAAACCCAATCGACGCATTCCTTGGCATAAATTAGCCGTTACCGTACCAACTGAGCTGATGCCTTGGGCAGAAAATGAACCAAAACTGGCAGGGGTAAGTTGTTTTGGTATGAGTGGAACTAATGCCCATGTAATTTTGGAAGCCCCCCCCAAACCGTCGCAAGTTGAGCTTTCTACTGAGCTAATTGAACCTAAATACCATTTACTTACTTTATCTGCTAAGAGCGAAAAAGCTCTCAATGCACTCACACAGAATTATTTAACTTTCTTAGACACAACAGAGTATTCTTTAGGGGATATTTGCTATAGTGCTGCCACTGGACGTTCCCATTTTTCCCATCGATTAGCGATGATTGCCAACTCGAAAGCAGAGATTAGGCAACAGCTTGATAGTTTGGTCAAAGGTGAGAAAATTACAGGTCCGATCCAAGGTGATACTTACGGTTCAGTGCCTAAGATTGCTTTCTTATTCACTGGACAAGGGTCACAATACGTTGATATGGGGCGGGAACTTTATGAGACCCAACCTACTTTTCGTCGAGTGTTGCAGCAATGTGATGAAATACTGCACTCCTATTTAGATCGACCTTTGTTGTCAATCCTTTATCCCAACGAACCAGAAGACATCATCAATCTCACAGCCTATACCCAACCTGCTATATTTGCCTTTGAATATGCTCTGGCAGAGTTGTGGAAATCCTGGGGAATTATCCCTGATGTGGTAATGGGACATAGTGTGGGTGAGTATGTGGCAGCATGCGTAGCGGGAGTGTTCAGCTTAGAAGATGGTTTAAAGCTAATCGCAACTCGCGGAAAACTGATCGGGAAATTACCACAGGAAGCCCATGGCAAAATGGTTAGCGTCATGGCGAGTGAAGAACTAATCAACTCTGCAATCGCACCATATGGGACAAAAGTTTCTATAGCTGCGGTGAATGGACCCCAGAGCATAGTTATCTCAGGTGATAGCCCATCCATCGATGCCATTGTTACTGAACTGCAAGCCAAGGAAATTAAAACCCGCGAATTAACAGTTTCCCACGCTTTCCATTCCCCCCTGATGGAGCCAGTGTTAAAGCCCTTTGCTCAAGTTGCGGCGGAGGTCACCTATTGTTCACCCCAAATCCCCCTCATCTCAAATCTTACAGGGGAACAAGTCACAGATGATGTAACAACTGCCAATCATTGGGTGAACCATATTCGTCAGCCCGTGAGATTTGCCGATGGTATGAATACCCTGCAAAAAATGGGGATAAAATGCTTTGTAGAAATTGGAGCTAAACCCATTCTTTTAGGCATGGGAGCGAATTGCCTACTTGATGAAACAGAACATTACACATGGCTACCTAGTATCCGCACTGACGCAGAATCTTCGACTTTGGTAGAAAGTCTAGCGCAATTGTACGTTCGCGGTCTCAAGATTAATTGGCAAGGGTTTTTCTCAAGTGAGCACCATCGCAAAGTAGTATTACCCACTTATCCTTTTCAAAGAGAGCGCTGTTGGGTGGAAGTACAGCAGGAAAGAGTTGCTAGAAAGAGCAGTAAAATCTCTGCCCATCCGTTACTACAAGAGCGAATCTATTCATCCGTACTCAAACCAGGAGAAGTCCAGTTTGAAGCTTACCTTGCTCACAACGATTTAGCTGGCCGGTAAAAGAAGCCCCACATCCTGATGCGTAGCATCTAAGTACAGGACAAAAAGCTTGAAATGAAGAGCAGGATAGGGTTATTAGAAATACCACAATCTGCCCATAACCGCTATGAATCAAGAAGCGCGAATTGAAGCAATTACTCCAAGAACATTTAGACGAACTAAAAGACCGCATCCACTCTTGTCCTCATTGTGGTTATGTAGCTGACAGAGATGTAAATGCGGCGATCAATATATTGAATTTGGCGGTGGGGCATCCCGTCACAAGTAAAGCTTACCGAGTAACCGAAGGGATACCTGGTGTTGGTAAGAAGCCCACACTGTAATCTTTGATGAGCGTGTGGGAGTATGTCACCTTACTTGTTAGACCATCGTGCTTTTGGTCAAGCGATTATGCCTGCTAGCGCCTACTTAGAGATGGTTTTGGCAGCAGGGAATCAACTGTTGGAGACTCCGTCGATAACCTTTAAAGAGGTAGCCATTGAAAAAGCCCTCAAACTGGAAGAAATCCAAACAGTGCAACTGGTTTTGACCTCCGATGGGGAAGGCTATTCGTGGCAAATTTTTGGTTTAGTTTTTATCGATGAAGAGCCTACTTGGACGCGCTACGCAGCAGGAAAGATTAGTAAAGGCAAAGAGCAACCAACTTCAGAATTAAACACAGATTTAACCACCATTAAAACTCGTCTGCCACAACATCAGGATATCAAAGCTTTCTATCAGCAAGTCGCTACTCAAGAATTTGTCTATGAGAGCAACTTCCAAAATTTACGGCGCTTGTGGTGTTCTGAGGGAGAAGCCCTTGGACAAATTAATCTAGCTAAACATCTTCTCAATCATCCCTATCATTGGCATCCAGCTCTCTTGGATGGATGTTTCCAAGTGATTTTAGCAGCTTTGCCTACCGACTCTTCAGATACTTATTTACCTGTTGCCTATCCCCATTTCACCTTTTGGGAAGATCCAGATCGAGAGGTTTTCAGTTACGTTAAACTTCATGGTCAACCTGGTCAAGAAACCCTGAAAGCAGACTTGCAGTTGGTGGGTAAAGAAGGCAAAGTTTATGCTGAAGCCATAGGTTTGCAACTGAAAAAGGCTCGATCTCAATCATTACAGCAGAAAGAACTCTGGAAAGATTGGCTTTGCCAACTGGCTTGGAAAGAAGTTAAGAAAACAGTAGGAACCCTAAAGTCAGTTAAACAGGGCGATTGGCTAATTTTAGCAGACCGCACTGGTCTAGGGGAAAATTTGGCAGAGTTGCTGAGTATACACGAACAGCGATCGCACTTAGTCTATACTGATAAAACTGATCATAAATTGAAGCCAGGTCAAGATTCTCTTAACTGGACAAACCCAGCCGACTGGCAGCAATTGTTAGGGAAGGGATCTTATCAAGAGGTAGTGTACCTTTGGGGGCTTGACGAAAAGGACTCCTGTGATTCTAGTTGCGAGCAAGTATTACATCTAGTTCAAGCTTTAATTTCAGCTAATATCTCTCCCCGATTGTGGTTAGTCACCCAGGGAGCACAGTCAGTATTCAAGGATGATATTGTGAATATCTGGCAAACCCCTATGTGGGGATTAGGTAAAACCCTTTCTCTGGAACACCCAGAATTTGCAACCACCTGTTTAGACTTAAGCGCTGATCGCCTCGACAATGAAACCGCTAAGTCTTTGCTCCAGGAATTACTTACTCCCGATCAGGAAAACCAAATTGCCTATCGCGATGGGGTTCGCTATGGGGCTAGGCTGGATTATTCCCAACCTGTACAAACACTAGCTAACGCTCCCGTAACGTTGAAGTTGAACAGTTACGGTACCCTTGACAATTTAGCATTAGTTCCCTTGGCTTCCTCTTCCTTGGCACCAGATGAAGTAGAAATAAAAGTTAGGGCGAGTGGACTTAATTTTAGAGATGTGCTGCGTGCCTTAGGCATGATGCGCGACATCGAGGAATCTTTAGGGATTGCTAATTCAGCAAAGGATATATTGTTCGGCTTTGAATGTGCAGGCACAATTGAGCGTGTGGGCAAACAAGTCTCTGATTTCCAAGTGGGTGATGCTGTGATTGCCTACGCATCAGGTAGTTTGGCAAGTGTGGTTAAGGCTAAAGCAACATTGGTTGTTCCCAAACCACCGGAACTCAGTTTTGAAGAAGCAGCAACAGTTCCGGTTAATTTTTTGACCGCCTATTACGGTCTGTTGAAGTGTGCCCAAATTGGTTCCACAGACCGCGTATTAATTCACAATGCGGCGGGAGGTGTTGGTCAAGCAGCAGTTCAATTGGCAAAGCTGAAAGGAGCAGAGGTATTTGCGACAGCTAGCCCACCCAAGTGGGATTTCTTAAAGTCGGTGGGCATTAAGCATATCTACAACTCACGTACCCTTGAGTTTGCTGAGCAAATTATGGCTGACACCGATGGCAAAGGTGTGAATGTTGTCCTCAATAGTCTAGCTGGTCAGTTTATTGATAAAAGTTTTGATGTGCTTGCCCAAGGAGGGCGTTTTGTAGAAATCGGTAAACTTGGCATTTGGGATGAGCAGAAATTGCAAGCTTTGCGTCCTGATGCGGCTTATTTCCCCTTTGATTTAGGGGAGATGGATGGGGCGAAAATTTCTACCATGTTGTTGGAACTGATGAACTTATTCAAGGAAGGTAAACTCAAGCCCTTACCCCTTAAAGCTTTCTCCATCACCGAATATGTCAATGCTTTCCGCTATATGCAGCAAGCCAAGCACATTGGTAAGGTAGTGTTAAGTTTTCAAAATCCAGAAAATTGCTTAGTCCGCCAAGACAGCAGTTATCTGATTGCAGGAGGATTGGGCGCATTAGGATTGCAGGTGGCTCAGTGGCTGGTGGAACAAGGTGCTAAACATATAGTCCTCACCGGGCGAAGCAGTGTCAAACCAGCAGCAAAGGAGGCTATTAAACAACTAGAGCGCTCAGGTGCTAAAGTCTCAGTCGTTCAAGCTGATATTTCTCATCAAGAAGATGTGAAAAAAATCTTGACCCAATGTCCTAATTTAGCTGGTATCATCCATACCGCAGGTGTTTTAGCTGATGGTTTGTTAAGGGAACAAACACCGACGCGCTTCCATACCGTTATGGCATCGAAAGTGCAAGGAGCTTGGAATTTACATCTTTTGACTCAAGATTTACCCTTGGACTTTTTTGTCTGTTATTCCTCCGCTGCTTCTTTGTTGGGTAATGCAGGTCAAAGTAATTATGCAGCAGCTAATGCCTTCCTTGATGGCTTAGCTAATTATCGAAGAGCGCAAGGATTACCTAGTTTAAGTATCAATTGGGGACCTTGGGGCGAGGTAGGAATGGCAGCAAAACTTTCTAGTCGCTTGAAAGCTCAAGGTTGGGGTATTATTAGTCCTCAACAAGGTTTGCCAGCATTAGACTACTTAGTAAAACACGGAGATAGCCCTCAAGTAGGTGTTTTGCCGATGAACTGGTCAACATTCTTAGAACGAATGCCAGAAAATTGGCCATTCTGGGAGAATTTCCAGACAAATATTGTTAAATCTTCTCAAGAACAACCAGCCTTACTTGAGCAACTAAAAGCGACTCTAGCTCATGAGCGACGCACCATCTTAATGGAGCATGTTCGTTCGGCCATCAGAAAAATAATTGGCTTGAATCCAAGCACGAGGATTGAAGCGCGTCAGTCTTTGTTTAACTTAGGACTTGACTCCCTAATGGCGGTGGAATTGAGAAACAATCTGGAAAAAAGTACTGAACATTCCTTGCGCTCAACTCTGCTATTTGACTATCCCACTTTAGAGGCATTGGTGAATTACCTGTTGCAAGAGGTCCTCATTCTAGAAGATACAAGTGCCCAGACCGCCGATGAGGAAACAACAACATCTAGTCAAGTATTTGAGGAACTTTCGGAAGAGGAAGCAGATATTTTACTAGCCAGCAAGTACGAAAAATTAAACAGATTATTAGGAAATATTTAACATGGTTCAAACTCCCGCCAAACCAACCACAGTGCAGTTGCTCCAAGCTCTAGAGGAAGCGAGTTCCAAACTAGAGGCTGTTCAACAAGCAAAAACAGAACCGATTGCCATTATTGGCATGAGTTGTCGTTTTCCCGGTGCAAAAGACCCAGAGTCTTTTTGGAATCTGCTCTCCAATGGGGTGGATGCAATTCAGGAAGTCCCTGCTAACCGTTGGCAGATTGATGAGTGTTACGATCCCGATCCCGACGCTCCGGGAAAGATGTATAGTCGTTATGGTGGCTTTTTGTCGGAAGTTGATAAATTTGACGCTCACTTCTTTGGCATCTCACCTAGGGAAGCCATGTCCCTTGACCCACAGCAACGGCTACTACTAGAAACAAGTTTTGAAGCTTTAGAAAATGGTGGTCAGTCATCAGAAAAGCTATTTGGCACAGCAACGGGTGTGTTTGTGGCAATTAGTACTTTTGATTATGGGATGCGTTTGTCACAAGCGCGATCGCAAATTGATGCTAACCTGGGTACAGGTACCCTTTTAAGTCCAGCAGCAGGACGCTTGTCCTATAGTCTGGGATTGAAAGGTGCAAGCATGGTAGTGGATACAGCCTGTTCTTCTTCCCTCGTCGCCACCCATCTGGCTATCCATAGCTTGCGTAACAGGGAATCTGACCTAGCTTTAGTGGGCGGTGTGAACTTACTGCTGGCACCAACCCTAAGCATCAACTTCTCAAAAGCGCGGATGCTTGCCCCAGACGGTCGTTGTAAAACCTTTGATGCTAATGCCTCGCAATTAGACCCTTTAAAGTTGGGATAAATCGGGATTTATCGGTACAAATCCGACATGGACATTTAGCTAGCGCTAGAGTATATATAGAATATAAGATTCAGACCTGACAATGCCCAAGCCCAAAACAGTAAGAGCAACAAAGAAAATATCAACTCAGATTGTCCCCGTAGCGGGGATGACTGAGTCGGTTAAGACTGAACTGCTCTCTACA
>NZ_JAAHIG010000260.1:0-12857 GCF_010692305.1 Moorena sp. SIO4G3
TCTCTCCTACGTAGGCATAGGCAGCAAAGTGCATGACTGCACTGATATCATAGTCACTAAAAAGATTGTCGAGTAATACCCGGTCATTGGTATCACCGACAACTAACTTCACCTTGAGAACATCTTCGACTATGTCTCGATGACCATAGACTAAATTGTCTAGAACCACCACATTGTAGCCAGCTTCCAAGAGGGCTAATACAGCATGGGAGCCAATATATCCGGCTCCCCCCGTAACTAGCACAGTTGCTTTGGATTGCGACACTTGAATACCTCGCTAGTCTAGATTTTTGCTTTTACCAAATTATTCCCTGGGATGACTTATAATTCCGCAAACTTCGGTACAATAGTAATCCCATTAGTAGATGCCAGAGTTGAGTTGGTGATGCTTAAACCTAATTGTGACGCAATAGTCAAGCTGATTCATTATTCCGGTTAATTATTTTGGCTTCAAGTCCCACCTCCTAGCGGTAAGGGGGTTGTAGGATTCAATGGCTGTCAGACGCGCTTTGACAATAATTAAAACAATACTCCATCCATAAGGATGCTCAGGGCGGATTGCGTCTATAAGTCTGGGGTAAGGTAATGTTTCTGACATAATCACAACCAAGATGGATGGCTTTACGGAACCCTGTGGCTAATAACAAAGGCTTGGTTGTCATCCCACACTTTCAAGATGGTAAAGTGTGGGTCGTTGTCACTGTGGGTCTCTAATTAACTAACTTGATAATCAACTAATTTCACACGACCAGTCTGAACATGATCAAATATCCGGTTAATCTGGTGGCGTTCTGCGTCGTTTATATTGTAATCGCAGAGGAAGGCACTCGTCAGCTGTAAATACTCTTGACGGCTCAATTGACCTCTGGTAATCATCTGGTTTACCATTGTCTCTATGTCCAGCTTGGATTGGCGTTCGGATGTAGACGCTACAGATTTATGGTTTGGTCGATGGGAACTGAAAAATGCGGATTCTGGGGATAGAGCGGTTTTCATGGTTATTTCGCACCTCTGTATAATTCAATCGAGCCAACCTTAATGGTTAGGGTCAAAGGAAGTATTGCGAGTAAAGAATAAATTTTGATGGTAGAAAAGACAGTTGGCTGAAAACCTCCTTGACCATTTATTCTCTTTACCAGGCAACCTGGCAATGTCTTTACCCGTTTACTTTTATCATGACACCGCCAATAAAAGCAAGATATCACAGCAAAGAAAGAAAAAAACGACTTAATTATTAATGCTACCGACTGATTTGCTAATTAGTAGACAAAATGGCGAAGAAATCATTCCCAAACGGTTGCTGATTAACAATCAGACCTGTGCTATGGCAGCTGAGTTAATCGACTGCTTTATTGAGGCTACTGGTAGTACCCAAGGGAACCTAGATCGTAAGTTGTCCGATTGGGAAGGAGATAGCCCTGACTACCGGGTTAAACGAGGTTTAGCCCATATTCTTAAAACGAGCTTCAGTACCTTTGAAGTTGTTAGCCCCATAGACCCTAAGGAACTCCGCCAACGAGTTTTTGCCCTGGCGGCTCAATCTGTCCCTAGTCGCCAGGCAACTCAGACCACTCTAGAAAGCGTGAGCACTGCTTTATCTGAGGAATTAAACCAGGAAGTGTTGCCTGAGCAAATTTCTAAAGGACTTTATGCGGATTTACACGAAAATCGTATTCTGACTCAGTTCGATCACCCAGCACCAGAGGCATTACTGCATCGCTATAATTTATCTCAAGTCCAGGGTATTTTTTATCGAGCATCTGAGATGACTCTGAATGCTCACCGCAATGTTCCAGGGGAGTATAAGCTATTAATCCGCTATTTGAAGTTGTTTCAGCTGATGACTTACATTGAAGGGGATGCGGATCATGGCTTCACGATTACTATTGATGGACCGACTAGTTTATTTAAGCCGAGTACTCGCTATGGTTTAGCGATCGCAAAACTGATTCCAGCCTTACTACACGTTACTAAATGGAGTCTCAAGGCTACCTTACAAAGCCGTGACTCTTACAGCGGTACGATCAAAACGGGGCATTTTAGTCTTAATGACCGCTGTGGCTTGGTGACTCACTATCCCCCTGGTAAACCCTACGACAGTATGTTAGAGGCTTCCTTTGCGAAGCGTTGGGAATCTCAGAAAACTGAGTGGGTCTTAGAGCGAGAAGTGGATTTAATTCCTATTCCTGGTAGTGTGATGGTGCCCGATTTTCGGCTTGTTCATCCTGATGGGCGAAATTTCCTATTAGAAATTATTGGTTACTGGCGTCCAGAGTATTTAAGGAAGAAATTTGCTCAGGTGCGCAAGGCGGAATGTGAGAATTTGATTCTGGCGATTTCGGAACGGTTAAATTTGGATAAAGCTGGGGTTACGGTTAAGAATTTACCAGCTCAAGTTGTTTGGTTTAAGGATAAACTTTCACCGAAAGCTGTGTTGGAGCTTGTGACTACTCCCACATCAAATCAGAGATTATGATGTGGGCTTCTCAAGTTCACAAATGAGACTTGCTGCTCCTCGATATCCTGTATCGATTTACCACAGCCATTCAGCGGCAGTCCAACCGCCATTAATGCGCGATTCAAAATATTGAGACCACTGTTCCAATCGCGGTCAATCTTGACCCCACAAATCGGACAATGATGAACTCTATCACTGAGATCTTTCTCAACTCGGGCTCCACAGTTGAAGCATTCAATACTTGTTCCCCGTGGGTTAACTTTTTCGACTAACAAGCCGCGTTTGACCGCTACTGCTTGCAGGATTTCCAGAAAAGACCCCCACGCGGCATCGTGTATTGATTTTGCTAGCTTCGTTCTAGCTAAGCCTTTGATATTGAGGTCTTCATGAGCAATCAGGTCGTAACTACTACATAACCAATGGGCAACTTGATAATGAAATTCCTTTCGACAGCGGGTTAAATGAAGGTGCAATAGAGCTACTTTCTGTTTGGCTTTCTGCCAATTTTTAGAACCCTTCACCCGGCGTGACATCAACCGTTGAGCCTGTGCTAACTTGTTTTGTGCTTTACGGTAAAATTGAGGAATTGGTACAGCCTCACCATCTGATGTGGTCAGAAACTTCTCTAAACCCACATCAATACCAACAGCAGATTTAACTGAATCCACAGGTAACAACTCAGGAACTGTGTCATCCTTGATTGAGATGCAGCAATACCAGCCATCAGCCTTTTTGATGATGGTACATTGCTTCAAGGTGAAACCGGACGGTAACGGTCGGTGCATTACCACAGGCATAGAACCGATTCTACTCAGCTTTAGTACACCATCGATTAGGTGCGCCCCCGCTCTGGTATTGTTAACCCTGGGGAACACAAACGACCGAAGATCTCCAGGCTTTTTGAAGCGAGGTCTACCGCCCCGCTTGCCACTGGCATCCGGTTTACGCCATCTATCCCAGGCTTTATTCAGCCGTTGCAGATTCACCTGTTGAGTTTCGGCGTAGATTTGCTTGTACTTAGGGAACAGTTTCTTAGTTTCCTTGAGGGCCGCTTGCTGGCTGTAATAGGTGACCGGCTCAGCTATGTCGCCAATCGCTTCACTCACAATACTGCATCTATCAACTCGACAACGAGTCCTGTTGAGCCAGTCAAGTCTTTGGCCTAGTGCATAGTTCCAATGTCTACGCAACAGTTCAAGCCACCTTTCCATCGTGGCAATTTGTTCAGCATTCGGCTTGATTCGGTAGCAATAGGTTAATAGCACCATGTTATTGTACCACTCACGATGCTGTATGAGAAGCAAAATATCCCGTCGGGCAATTCCCCTCCCGTTAAATCACGCGATTATAACGGGAGACCCCTTGCCCGTTTAGTTGGAATAGTTTGGGGAAAGGTACAGTTGTTGATGGTTATAGCAGGGAGCAGGGAGCAGGGAGCAGGGAGTAGGGAGTAGGGAGTAGAAACCAGAAAGCAGCGCGGTCTCGCGCTGCATCAAGACAGAGGTAATAAAATTAGATTTACCTGATTAGAATTAAAAACGCTATAATTATAAATTTAAGGGTGTGGCGGGACAAACACTCTATATGGTATCGCTTTTTTGTGCGTTACATCGAAGGCAAAGAAGTTGAAGATTATCCCAGGTAGTTAAACCACCTTTGCTAAAAGGATGAATATGATCAGCTTTAAGCTCTCGAAATCCTTTGGGTCCTCGAAATAATCTGTGACACAGAGGACAGACATATCCATTTAACTCGCTATTAAAATTCTGCCTAAAGTAAGCTTCTTTCCAAGTTAAAGGAAAAGTTCTTCGCCGAGAATTACAGGGAGATAGTCCTTCGGATAAATCAACCATTTTTATGTCTATTTATTCAATATTAATCTAACAATTTCAACAACTTTATCACACTGTTGCTTCTGTCCTTTTTCTCCAGTCCATTGACCTTTTGGTTCTGGGTATCCATTTTTTTCATCAAGTATCTCTCTGGCTTTATTTCGAGGGGTACGAATGAATTCACTAGCATGATTCCATTGTGTATCTGATACCTGTTCGGGAGATACTTTTAGCTCAGCAGCTCCGGCTATAAACAGAGCAAGCTGCTTGTACTTATCGACACTAATTCCGCTAAAACCTCGTGATAAAATAAATTGCATCCAATTAACAAATATGGGAAAATACTCTCCTGAAATAACTTGAAAGTTTGAAAGGATTTGTTTGCTTCTTTCTTCTTTTGAATCTTCTTGATACTGAAGTTGACTACAGTAAATATCTAAGGCGTTCTCCGTTGAGCCGTTAAAAAACATTTTGAGATGATTCGGCCTTTTCAATAAATCATCAAGTTTTTGACGTTCAAGACAGATTAAGTACCACAAAAACATCAATGATGGTGTTTGACCTTTTGCTTTTTCTTTACCCTCCCACCATTGATACCAAGGCTCTCTAGCTTCATCAAATTTATCCCAAGGATTAGAAAGTCCTTGTCTTTGCGCTAACTCAATCATTCGTTGAAAAGGCTTTGTAGTAGAGTTGGGTTCATCCTCTTCACTCACCTCTTCATTAGTGCCAGTAGGATTATCATGAATTCCAACTAAACGAATAAAGGTTACACTTCTAGACTGACTGTAATAAGCTAAACGAATATCTTGACCAGAAAGAGGAGTTCCTCCTTCGTTGATTCGTCTAAATATTTCTAGCTTAGTTTGTAACTCTATACTTTTAGGCAGATAAATTATAGTCAGCGGATAATCATTAAATATATCTTTAAGATCATCCTCCAATTCGCTGTATTTTTTGCCGATATATAGATGAGCTTCTGGTAGAATATAGTCAATAGTTTTATCATCACTAATCGAAAACTCATCATTAGCAAAACTTCTGAGAGTGTTGAGTCGTTGTTGCCCATCAACTACTTCGTATTTTCGGGTATCATCTTCACAAAAGAAGAAACCTGGAATAGTCAGATTGTTAAGAATAGACTCAATAAAAAGTGATTGTTTCCTAAGGTTCCATTGATTAGCATCTCTCTGGTAATCAGGAATATAGACACGCCCTTTTTTTAACCTTCCTAAGATTGTGTCTATGCTTTCGCTTTGAGCTTTTGTGGTGTCTTGTACTAAAGGTTCAAACATACAAGTTAATTCTGATCCTTTTAATCACTACTGGAGGCATACTATCCTGGGTTATAGCTATATACTTCCCTGTTAACATTCCCAACTAACAGGATTAGCTGTAGCAACCCAAAATACTCGCCATGCCCAGCAGAAAATCAGGGCAAGCCCAAGGGTGGTGCATGATAAGACAGGCTGTGCCAGGGGCGAACCAGCGAAAAATCAGCGCGAGCTCGTCCCTAATCCACCCTACGGACTATAACAGTTACCAACGGCAATCTAGCCCTGCAGTTTCCCCACAGGATTATTCCTTCAAAGGTGTGTCAAATATCACCACATGGTGGAAATTGGGCAGCAAGCGGTTGAGAGCTTGCTGATACGCTTCCGCATCACTGCGCCGATTAAATCGCGCTACAGTTATGCGTTGCATTTTAGGTAGGTGCCGAATGACACACCAAGGCTTCAATCGGTCTCGGTATGTTTGTCGAGTTGATATCATATAGTGAAATACCCCATTTCTATGGGTTGTTTTAAGAAAGGCGATCACCCAGTAGTTTTGCGGCCTCTTGGGTGATCGCCGAATATTCTATTTACTATTAAATATGTAGTTGCGTAGTTTGTCAAGTCCAAAATGGGATTAATTAGGTTACGAGTTCGAGAATTAGCGGCAGAGAAGGGTTGGACCTTGAAAGAACTTTCCGACCGTTCCGGAGTAACCTATAGCACTGTGGCTAGTTATGCCCGACGTGACGCCATGAGTATGACGGACTTTACAGCAATTCTGAAGCTAGCTCGCGCTTTTGATGTTATGGTTGAAGATTTGGTAGAGGTTATTGAAGAGTAGGGAGTCGGGAGTCGGGAGTCGGGAGTCGGGAGTCGGTAGATGGGGAGTCAGAAGGAAATACTATTTTATATAGATTGACTGGGGGCGGGTTGACTTTTGAGATGACTAACACGCTAAACCCGCCCCCAGGGATTCAATGGCCAAATTACGAACTAGTAAGTTGCTGTTAACCCAAATCTAAATCCGTTACTGCTCCGACACTACTGGAAGAGACTAAGGCGGCATACTTTGCCAATACCCCTGTGGTATAACGGGGTTTGGGTGGTTGCCAATTAGCGCGCCGTTGTTCTAATTCTTGATCGGACAGATTTAGTTGTAAGGTACGCTGATGGGCATCAATGGTAATCATATCTCCTTCTTGGACTAATGCGATCGCACCTCCAACCGCTGCTTCTGGTGCCACATGACCGACTACCATGCCATAAGTACCGCCAGAAAATCGTCCATCGGTAATTAATCCGACGGAATCACCTAACCCAGCACCAATAATGGCTGAGGTGGGAGCCAGCATTTCCCGCATGCCTGGACCACCCTTTGGTCCTTCATAGCGCACCACAATCACATCACCAGACTTGATATTACCGGCCAAAATCGCATCTAAGCAGGCTTCCTCGGATTCAAATACTCGCGCTGGACCGGTGATTTGAGGATTTTTTACTCCAGTAATCTTTGCGACTGACCCTTCTGTAGCTAGATTGCCTTTCAGAATCGCTAAGTGTCCTTGAGCATACACAGGATTATCCCAAGGACGAATTACATCTTGGTCAGCAGGGGGTTGATCAGGTACATCTGCTAACACTTCCGCTATCGTTTGGCCGGAAATAGTCAAGGCATCCCCATGGAGCAAATCATTGACTAACAGCATTTTCATGACTTGGGGAATCCCCCCGGCGCGGTGCAAATTCACAGTGACATAACGACCACTGGGTTTGAGGTCACACAGCACTGGTACTTTAGCCCGCATGGTTTCAAAGTCATCAATGGATAACTCTACTCCAGCAGCATGGGCGATCCCTAACAGATGCAAGACGGAGTTGGTGGAGCCACCTACTGCCATAATTACTGCGATCGCATTCTCAAAAGCCTTACGTGTTAGAATATCCCTTGGTAGTATTTGCTGGCGAATTGCTTCGACCAACACCAACGCAGATTTTTCAGCACTATCAGCTTTTTCAGCATCTTCCGCCGCCATGGTAGAGGAATAGGGCAAAGTCATCCCCATTGCCTCAAAAGCAGAGGACATAGTATTAGCGGTAAACATACCGCCACAGGAACCAGCACCAGGGCAAGCGTTGAGTTCCACTGCCTTGAGTTTAGCATCATCAATCTTGCCAGCACTGTGTTTCCCAACCGCTTCAAAGGCACTAACTACCGTTAAATCTTCACCATCGAGATGTCCTGGTTTAATCGTGCCACCATAAACGAAAATTGCTGGGATATTCATCCTGGCAATAGCAATCATCGCTCCTGGCATATTCTTATCGCAGCCGCCAATTGCCAAAACGCCATCCATACTTTGGCCATTACAAGCGGTCTCAATAGAATCAGCAATTACTTCCCGGGATACCAGGGAATATTTCATCCCTTCCGTTCCCATGGAAATCCCGTCACTAATGGTAATGGTACCGAACATTTGAGCCATAGCACCAGCAGTTATCAATCCCGCCTCTGCTCGTTTGGCCAAATCATTTAACCCCACATTGCACGGAGTAATAGTGCTGTAGCCATTAGCAAGACCAACAATGGGCTTAGTAAAATCGTCATCAGTGAAACCAACAGCCCTCAGCATCGCTCGGTTAGGCGCTCGCTGAACACCTTGGGTAACCACTTGGCTTCTCAAATTCTCCGGCATGGATATGTTCCCCTCAAAGGTTAGAGTCTCTATCAGAGATTTTAGATTTTGCTATCAAAATTAGCCATCATCAATCCCTATTGCCTATTGCCTCTTGCCTGTTGCCTATTGCCTATTGCCTATTGCCTCTTGCCTCTTGCCTGTTGCCTATTGCCTATTGCCTATTGCCTATTGCCTCTTGCCTCTTGCCTCTTGCCTACTCCCCACTCCCTAATATTTCATAATTGTCTGACTAATAAACGATTACACTATCATTGCGCTTTTTGCTGGCACTTTGGCAAATAAACGTAGCATAGTCTAGCAATAATAATTCATATTAGATGCCATATAGCAGAACCACCTAGCTGATTAGTTGTCAAGATTAAAGGAATCATCATGGATGGGGCAGAATTACTGAAGCGATATGCTGCTGGAGAACGAGACTTTCCAGAAGCTAATCTAGAGGGAGTATCAATGGCCGGAGTAAACCTGAGCCAAACTAACCTACGACGTGCTAATCTCAGTCAGAGTTGTCTCAAGGGCGCTATCCTTAAAGGTGTCAATCTGCGAGAAGCGAATTTATCTGGTGCAAATCTACAGGGAAGTGACCTGTGTGAAGCCAACCTCATTGTTAGTAACCTCAGTCAAGCCAATCTAGCCAAGGCTAACTTGAGTAATGCCAATCTACGCAGTTCCCGCCTGATTGGAGTCAATCTCAGTAAAGCTAATCTGAGTGAAGCAATTCTGAGTGAGGCAATTCTCCAGAATGCTAACTTGAGTCAGGCAAAACTAATTAGCACATCCTTGAATCGAGCCAAGCTTTCCCAAGCCCTTTTGGACGGAGCGATTTTAGAAGGAGCATCCCTCAACAACTCTATTCTGATCGAAGCGAATTTGATTGGGGCAAATTTGTCCCATACCCTACTCAATGGAGCCAACTTGACTAAGGCCAATCTCAATCAAGCAGACTTGAGTGGTGCCATAGCCAGTGGCTGCACCATGAGAAACACTATCCTAACGGATGCGAATCTCAGAGGAGCAAGGATGAGTTGGACAATTCTCCATGGTGCTAATCTCACTAAGGCTAATTTATACCGAGCTAACCTGTGTTGGTCGAATCTTAGCGAGGCAATATTGATTGAAGCTGTTTTAATTGATGCTAATCTCAACCAGGCTAACCTGCGTGAAGCTAAACTTACCAAAGCGATCATGCCAAGTGGCAGTCAGCATCAATAGTTGAACAGTTCAAGCCAGATTTTGATCAGCCCAATCACGACCGTTTCCCTTGTCTATTAGGAACTTGAGCAATTCTACTCAGCGGATCTGATGGCGTTCGCATAAGCGCGGAAGCTGAGGCCTTTGGCCAATCGCACTGGATAATAAACTGACATTCGCCTAAAATTTCTTAAAACTTAATCAACTTTTCCTCAGTCAAACTGTCATCCCAGGGTTTAGTATGACATTCGGTGAATAATTAGCTGGAAGTTCCTATAATTTTATGTCCCTTGCACCTCTGTCTGAGGCTTTTGAGAATAATCGCTTTGAAAGTATTAGTTTAATTGCTACCGATATTGATGGCACCCTAACTCTGAGTGGCAAATTTACTTCCTCCTTATTCCATGCCATAGAAGAATTGACCAAGACAGGAATCCAAGTGTTGCTCATTACAGGTCGTTCCGCTGGCTGGGTCAATGGTCTGAAAACTTATCTGCCGATCATGGGAGCGATCGCAGAAAATGGCGGTATATATTTCCCCAAAGATAGTGAAATCCCAGAAACCTTAACCCCTATTGAAGATTTAATCCAGCATCGCCAGAGTCTCAATCACACCTTCCAACTCCTCAAAGCTCAATTTCCCCAGCTACAAGAATCTGTGGATAACCGCTTTCGGTTGACTGATTGGACATTTGATGTTAAAGGATTAGCCTTTGTCCAATTACAAACCCTAGCAGAACTCTGTCAACAACGGGGTTGGGGCTTCACTTACAGTACAGTTCAGTGCCATATTAAGCCAATCGAGCAAGATAAAGCAACAGGCTTGCTGCAAGTGTTAACCAGAGACTTTCCCCAACTCAAACCAGAGGAGATTATGACCGTTGGCGACAGTCCTAATGATGAGTCTATGTTTGATACCAGCAAGTTTCCTTTATCAGTAGGGGTGGCTAATGTCTTAGACTACACTAGTTATTTGACTCATAAGCCAGCTTATGTGACTTCTGCTAAAGAATCTGAAGGCTTTTGCGAGTTAGCACAATTGTTACTACTGAAAACCTTTACTGGATAAGTGGTTTGGGCTGCACGGCTTGGCTGATTAATGGAATGATTTAGGGTAATTGGTAATTGGTAATTGGTAATTGGTAATCGGTAACCGGTAATTGGTAATTGGTAATCGGTAACTGGTAATTGGTAACCGGTAATTGGTAATTGGTAATCGGTAACCGGTAATTGGTAACCAGACATGATATCAGTTGTTAATTTTGCTATAGCGTTTCCATTTGATCTGTGAAACAAGCACTGTCTTTAACTAAGACTTTCAGCTAGTTTTGTGTTCACGACTCATTTAGAAACGCTATATTTGAATTATCATTGTATTGTTTTTTTTTTTACTAAACTTAAATAAATCTTTACATAATTAAAATGAATCACGTTTATCATGTGTATAAATAATACAAAAATGTAAGCGAACAGCGATTAGAGCTACGCGCACGGTACTTGGGTACTTGATGTGCTTATGCCCATAGCACAGGCTACTGGAGGTGCTTTTGAATAAGCGATGCAGAGGTGCGACCCGTGGCGAATTTAATTACGGGTCAAACGCACCATTACGGTCTTGGGGAGGCAGCGCCGACCTGCGGGGGTCTCCCCCATGAGCGACTGCCGTGGTTTCCACGGGGCTGGAGAGCGATGCAGCGCCGACCTGCGGGGGTTTCCCCCACTCGCGCTTTGCATGGCTGACAGGTGCGATCGCGGTGTTCCGAACACAGACCCATGCGCCATGAGCGACTGTATCAAGACAAGAGTTAAGCATTCATTTAATCTGAGTTACGTCCGAGGGTCGAAGCCTGTGCCACAAAGCTGTTAGCGTAGCGTCCCCAACGGCCAAGGGGTTTTAGCCAAACTTTAAATTCTCATTAATCTCGAACTATTAAATTCTCCTGTTTGCGTATCGGCGCACCCTAGGCAAACGAGGTTTATTTTAAGCATGATAGCTGACAGCACCTCAAGTAGCGTGGTCTAAGGCCAACGGCTGAGTGCTTACGATTTTATGTCTCTAACAATGGGATGCACCTACTCCAATTACCCATTACCCATTAAGAAGTAATAATTACTAATTATCGGTTACCCATTACCTATTATTAATGATATTTATTTGTTGTAAATCTACCGAATAATTGGTATTGGCTATTAGTTGTCATGGAGTGCTCTACAGCTTTTTTAAAGCTTTCACAATTAATTGTTGGATTTAACGCCACAAGTAAAAATTTACTTAAAGGGATTATAGAAATAATTTTTTAGACATCTGAGGAAAAAGCTTTGCTGATAAACACTCCAAAATTCAATAAAACATCGGTTGAACGCTTAGTAAATTTTTGGTCAAATCGCTATGTACCAGATTTATCAATTATCGCTAAAAATCATGATTTTTTAAAGATTTCTGATTTGCTAGACGTTGCTTCTAGAAAGGGGCGCACTCAAACAGTTACCAAGTTACAGCGTTTAATCCAAATTAATTGTGAGTGTGCAGGAATTAAAACAGATGCTATGTTTTCCTATATTCCTAATGTGGTTAATTTGACTGAAGCTAAGCGAATTGCTGAATTTGTTGGCTCCGTGTACCAAAAGGTACTGGAAATTTACCAGGAGCAATCGCCGAATCCTAGTTTAATGGCAGCAATACGACTAGGAGAGACAATTAATTTCTTCACAGATTTATCTAGCCCGTGGACAATGGTAGCGCTAGAATTGCCAGCCATAGAAAAGCTAGCCACCTCTCTCGAACCTGTATTGCGGCAAATGCGGGAGCAACATATATCAGCAAAAGACCGTAGAGCCATTGGTTTTGTTACCACACAGTTTCACTTCAGCACTAAATTAGTACTCAATCGGCTGACTTTGCCAGAACAAATTTTGCTCAGTCCCTACTTTAAGTTTGTGGAGGAGCAAGTTTCTATCCCCTGGCAACGAATCTGTAATGCAGCGGCTTTGCATGATTTTAACTCACCTACCTTAGCGTTAGTCGAGCAAGTCTTACCTGCTAGTCAGGATATTGCTCAGACTGTCTACCAACGCACAGAGCAATTGCACTCTGGTCATTTTAGCCGTCGGGGAGGGCTGGACGATCCAGGAATTAAGGCTTCGACTATCAGAGATTTAGAAATGTTCCAGGGTTACCTATGGCTATGTGCTTTGGAAGGGAATATGACATCAATAGAACAGGAACTGTTGCCGTTGTGTTTACTGGTATTTCCTAGTGTAGACGTAAGTTGGAAACTGGCGGAAAAAATGTTGCAGTTACTGGTGGATGAACTAAACGCTCGTGTAGAGTCAGATCAGATCTACCTGTTGCTTCCTTATACTCAAAGACTGCTGGAGTTATTCTCTGACCTGGAGCAGAAGA
>NZ_JAAHIG010000261.1:0-12840 GCF_010692305.1 Moorena sp. SIO4G3
TTAGGAGAATTATATAGAAGGTAGTCCGAAGAATTCTCCCTTGATTTTTCTGCCCTTGTCTGCCCAAAATCCTAACTTTTTGAGCTTTTTGGACCGATTTGCTTGCACTTAAAGAGACCCAAAAAGGCTAAAACCTTTATCTGTCAATGCTTTGAGAGTTAATCAGCAAGCCCTAATTAATTCTGGGTACAAGTCCCCAGGGGAATTCTATATTATTAATTCAAAATTAAAAATATAGAATTGTCCGAATCATTTTGAATTAATAATTTTGAACTTTGAATTGGAGCGTTTGGCCGAAAGCGTGACCTACGGTCAAGGGACTTGACTTTTGAGTCGGAACTCAGCAGTGTCCGACTCAGAACTCAATTGATATCACTCATCAGAAGATTAACTAATTCTTGGGTGATAGGGAAACCAGTTTGTTGCTCAAAGTGTAAAAACATCGGACTGGGGTTAGCTTCAAGAAACACGTATTCACCATTTGGCTTTAAACGCCAGTCAATGGCCGTCCACTGGAGCCAAAACGCTCTAGTGATAGCTTTACACTGCTCTTGGACGGTCTTTGGCAGCCTGACCGGAATCAATTGAGCATCGATATCTTCTCGAAAGTCAAGAGACTTAGAGCGAATTTCTGCCGAGTACATCGAGTTCCCAATTACATAGGTGCGAATATTTGTACCAGGGATATACTCCTGTATAGTTATAGGAGAAAGCCGCAGGGCTAAGTTTAGTCGTTCAGGTTGTAGATGTTGTTCTGTTAAAAACTTGACATGAGCACCACCATAGACTGGCTTAAAAATTACTTGCTTACAAGACTTCGTAAACTTAATGATAGCGTCTGGATCATTACTAATGAGAGTATGGGGAATAGTTACACCCATTTGTTCAGCTTTGCTCAATTGTAGAGGTTTTTCCTTATGCAATTGATAAGCTTGCCATGAGTTTACCCAGTGAATTGAGGTTCCTTGCATCAACGTTCTTAGGGTACTCATAGCATCATTAAAAGCAACTCTATGCTGTAATGGATTTTTGATTGGGGGAATTTGAACTCCGGAAAAATTACGCCAAAAGATGCTACGAATATCTCTCAGACGTAATTGATATCCATCGGATAGGGTGAGAATTCCATCTTTAGTGTGTGGCTGCCAAGATAGTCGTAATTTAGTAGGAAACAGAGAAGTGTCAAGATAGTTTGTCTTGCCTCCAGCCTTAGTCAGAGCATGGTTGATATGTGCAGCGTGAGTATCTTCAGGATTGCCCAAAATTAAAATATTCATCTATTGCCAAACAAAACGAACTAGTATTTATACTGTTCTGCTGATTACCCAAGTTCTTTTTTTGTTTCGGTTTACTAGATAATAGTGTGGCTAATCAAGTCAATATCATACTTTGTTTGGTAAAAATTTGGGATTTTAAAATACCCTCTAAGCCAATTTAATTTTGGTATAATATAATCTCTATTTCCCTGAGCACAGGTAAATTTTATAGTTAAATGCATCCTGATATTACTCCGAAGATATACTGCAGCCTATTGACAAATTGCCTAAATGCTGCAATCATAAGCTGCTAATGGATCAGGGAGTTGTTAGTGGATTGCTCACCCCTTGAGGGCGACATTCCTCCCTATAGCAATCCTAATTCATTTGTGAACAATACTTTCGTTAAAAATAGTGCTCAGTTCTGAGTTGTTCAGTGTCAGCCATGCAAAGCGCGAGTGGGTGAAACCCCCATGAGCGACTGCATCGCTTCTGAGTAAGAACTGTTTAGGATTGCTATATTCCCTAATCTTTATAATTACTAAAAAATTGGCAAGTGTGCCAATATTGAGATTCTTTCCACTGACAATGGTTCAAGATGAATGCCTCAGAGATGTTGTTTTTGTTCCATAACAGTTAAGTTGTTACTCAAAGCTTCGAGCAGGTCTGCCCCTTCTTTTCCCAAGGCGCTTTGTGCTTGCACCCCCTTCTTCCCCGATGGCGAAGGTGGTAATACTGCCATCCTTCCCAATGGTATCGGTAACAATACCTCCTTCTTCACTTGACATCCTCCCACCGCGCTCATCGGAGATTATAGCGGGGGATTCCTAAGACTCACGACTTAGGTTTCTGCTTCCTTCTCCCTTTTGGAGAGTTTCTCACACCAGCCTTCCGAGATTTGCTCTGTTCGGGTCTTACGGTCGCTCCACAGACTGACACGGCAAGCCCTGCCGCCAAAATATTAATTGATGCATTAATATCGCGATTAGCCCGAAGGGCTACGCTACGCGAACGTGGCGAGTATTACAGGATGGACAATCCCACTCTCGAATGTTTAAGGGCAAAGATTCTACGCGATTTAAGCACACAGAACACATTTTGCTACTGGGAAACCACCTGTCAATTGATACAGCTTCACGGTTGTACCATTCTGCTTTGTATTTGATCTGACGGATTATTTCCGCCCAGTTGGCATCACTAATCACTTGAGCTAGTTTGTGGTTTTTTACCAGATTTTTCACAGCTAAGTCCTCAAACGCAATCAATTGGTTTTCTCTGACTAGTTGAGTGGTTAGCTTATGAGTAAAATCCCTTCTAGCGTCTTTGATTTTTGCGTGTATTCTGGCAACCTTCAACCTGGCCTTATAGCGGTTGTTAGATCCCTTTTGTTTCCGAGACAAAGCCTTTTGAAATTTAGTCAGTTTCTTCTTGAGCTTTTTAAAATGTTTGGGGTTGGCAATTTTGTCCCCGTCACTAGTTGTAATTAGACTGGTAATTCCTAGATCGAAGCCAACTTGTTTATCTGTGGGAGACAAACTTAAGTCTCTGTGGTCATCAAACCTGATTGAGACATGCCAACGATTAGACGGATCTAAACTAACTGTGACGGTACTTGGGTTGCAGTTTACCGGTAACTGACGACAAAGCGCGAACAGGTAAAGGTTCAAAACATTTAGCCAGATAGATTTGACCGTTTTTCCATTTAAATGCGGATTTTGTGAATTCTGCACTACCACCATTCCGCTTTTTCTTGAAGTTTGGATACTTAGTACGACCTGCGAAGAAATTAGTAAAAGCTGTTTGAAGATGCCTTAATCCTTGTTGGAGTGGAACGCAACTTACTTCATTCAGAAAAAATAAATCTTCCTCTGTCTTCCAACCTGTCAACATTGAAGAGGTTTCTTTGTAGCTTATTCTTTCCTGACGTTCGTACCACCCTTTGGTTCTAGCATCTAGAGCTTTGTTGTAAACAAGTCTTACACAGCCGAGAGTTCTCCTCAACAGAGTCTCCTGTTCAGGTGTTGGGTAAAAACGATATCGGTAAGCTTTTTCAGTCATGCTCACATTCTAAACCATTTTATGTGAGATTTCAACTGGATATGTGGACGCAATTCCTGAGGGGCTGTGTGCGGAACCTGCGTCCGCACTTTATACGCCCCGTCTCCCGCTAACCCTACGGGTATAACGGGAGAGGAATTGCTCTTAAGGATGAGGTATGGGGAGTAGGGATATTTAAATTGTCGTGTTGAGCAGGTGGGCTGGCAAGTTGAGTATTCATGACTGCTTTTAATTCACAAAGCGCTAGTTCAAAAGGATGGTCTATCAGATGTAGTAGATTTTGCGTTCGCGTAGCGGTTCCGAAGGAACATCGCGTAGCGTGACCTTTCAGGCTTTGCCCGACGCTGCTGCGAACGGTCAATCGCGAAGCGGTTCCGAAGGAACATCGCATTTTCAATTCTCTTCGCTGATGCATCCAAGCCTTGACCTAAACATTTTCGGTTAGGGGACTCGGTTGATGCTATCTGCTCCTTAACGATTTGTTTTAGAGAAACAATCTCTGTATGTAACGATGACAAAGCAACCTGGCTTTCGTAATCCAGATAATTACTGATCCTGTTAATTCTTTTACAGTTCTATGTCCGTAGATTCTCTAGTTTAGCTCTTATTAATGCATCAATACTAACTAAGTAGTCGCCCACAAAACTAGGGGAAGAGAAAGGAAACTCACTAAGGTAGACAAAACCACTGTCCGTGCTACTAAGGGAGCATCTCCCCCAAACTCAGTGACCAAAACTACTGTACTAATGGCTACAGGCATGGCACTTTGTAACACCAACACCTGTAAATTTAATCCCTCCAGTCCCAATGCTTGACCAACGGTATGGGCAATGAGGGGAGCTACCAACAAACGCAAGGTAGTCGCAAGTACCTCATACCGTCCTATCACCAAACGGGTGCGCGACAATTGTATCCCCAACACAATTAAATCGATAGGGATTGCTGCCATACCCAACTGGTGAATACCCTTATCTAGCCCTAAAGGCAGTTTTAAGCCCAATAAACGCCAGGTTAATCCTGCCAACATTGCCCAGAGTAGCGGTAGTTTTAGGGTTAAGCGCACTCCAGAACTAATACTACCTCCTTTAAGCAAGGCTGGACAAATAGCAAACATCAACAAGGCAGCTGTGATCATGTATACTATGGCGCGTTCTAAACCCGGTGTACCAAAAGCAAAGGAATTGAGAGGAAGCCCGAGGTTTCCAGCATTGGGAAAAATAGCAGCAACCATAAAGCTTTTTTGGATAATCGCCGGTAATTTCAAGAGTTTGCCTAACCCCCAACTCAGTAGGTAAAGCAACACAGCGGTAATGATCAACCCAGCGACTAAACCAGTGGTGCTTTCGGTAGACAGTGTTGTCCGATACAAGCTGTCTGCGATCAACGCTGGTACCAGAATATAAAGAGATAGCTGAGAAAGAGTTTGCTTGTCCAGAGATAACGTGCGACCAGCAATAAATCCAATCAGGATAATTAAACCGACCGAAACAACAGCAGGTAGAAGAACAGTCATTATATAAATACTTAGATGAACCCCATTCAAGGAAAAGTCTGTTTGTTAACCGTTGACTGTTGACTTTCAAGCAACCTTAAACCTTAAAGCTTAAACCTTAAAGCTTAAACCTTAAAGCTTAAACCTTAAACCTATTTTTGCTAAACTGCTTCAGTCGCCGCCGCAGTTGTTTAATATTAGGTCTGTGACCTCCATAACGCCAACGGATATAAGCATGCGCTATCTGCTCAATGACCTCAGCGGATGCTTTAGGCTGGTCTTGACTTATACAGCTAGCGTACTCAAGGGGAGTTTGAGTCGGATGTTTGACATACCCTTTGGTTGCTAAAATCTTGATCATTTGCTGGTAAATCTGTTCCATTGGTGGCAATGTTGCCAACCAGAAACGATAGCGCCAGTTTTTCCACTGATGCCAACCTAGCCAGCTCAGAAAACCAAATGCGATCGCTAATATCAAGCCGCTCAACATACCTAACCAACCACTAGATACCATCTTCCACAATCCAACAAATACTCGGATAATGGTACCAATAGTGAAATGCCATAGGTTGCTCAGTAAACCAGTGATTGGTGAGGGGAGCCAACCTGCTACCCACTGCCAAAACTGGCGCAAGACACTAAAAGTTTGATATTGCTCGACGGAGGGGGGCAGCAATTCATGACCTGGGATGGGGTCAAAGGCAAACCAACCGTATTTAGGGAAATAAACCTCAGTCATGGCATAGGCATCAGTATTCCGGACGATGTAAAACCCAGTAAAGGGGTTAAATTCACCAGTACCAAATCCAGCCACTAATCGGGCTGGGATGCCTATGGAACGGAGCATCATCGTGAGGGTGGTGGAGAAGTGGTCGGGATAACCACCTTGATACTTGAAGAGAAAGGCTTCCACCAAATCTTGATTTTCTTCTAGAAAAGGGAATTGTGAGGGGTCTTGGGGGAGGCGATAACGCTGCTTAACCGCCTGGGCTAGATACAAGGCTTTTTCATAGGAAGAAGTAAGAGGTTTCTCTGAAGTGGCTAAAAGTTCTTCAGTACGTTGCCTGACCCTCACTGCAATTTGGGGGGGAATATCCAGATAGTAGTTTTGAATCGACTTGGGGTAGTTATCCCCAGCTTGCTGCAACGTAGTGCGATCGCGAAATGGAACTTCTGATATTACGGTATAGGTCAGTCCTTCTACTAAACCTAAAGGCGATCGCAAACTCCCTTCTGGTCCAATAGCTATTTCCCGGGACGGAAAGAATAATTCGCTAGGATACGCCAAAGCGGGAATCAGATTGGGCAGTTCTGATACAGCTGTATAGGTTTGAATTACCTTTTTCCTTTGACCTGTGATCAATGCAGGTAAGAGTTGGAAGCGATAGGACCAGCTTGGTCGAGTTATTTTCTGGACCTGATTATCCCGAGAAATTTCCCAACCCTGACCCGTGTAGTGGTCAAACGCTAGCACTCTCCAAAATCCCGGTGCTTGAGAACGCACCCGCATGACTACCTTAGGTTTGAGTTCTCCCCGCAGATTCTGGTTAATCTTGCTATTAAAGCCATAGTAAAATGTCTCATCCAACTCACCCTCACCCTTAGCGTTTTGAGAGCCACCGCTACCATTTTCCCCTTGCTGTTTCCCTTCACTTACATAGCCAGGGTTAACAATTAACCTATTTTGTGAATCAAATCTCCGGTTTGCCATTTCCCCAGGAGCACTGACGGGATACATCTGGATTTGATAGCCAGGGAAACGAGGCATCAGAGCAAAAATGGTTAACCCTAGCGCCATAATTATCCCGATAAATAAAATGAGACGCTTTAGGGGTATGGGTGAGGAGTTGGGAGTAAAACCGTATAATTTATTACTTTTTTTAACCGTAGATATACCCAAGCGTGACTGGTAATCCAGGACAAGAACCGGTAATGCGATCGCTAAAAATACTAACAACAGAGGGGCAAACGCCAGAGTCTGACTCACAGTACCAGCGACCCCCAACAGGATTAGCCCAATTACCATCGAATAGCCCAAATCCTTGCGGCGGGGCAAGTCAAAGCTATGGAGAATTTGCAGCTGAACTAACAACTGAGCTAGAGCCAAGCGGGTATCATTGAGCTGACTGAACACATTGCCCAAAAAGGCTCCCAATGCCAGCAACATCCCCAATGCCAGCAAGAATTTCAGAGCAATGTTACGTTGGCGACGACGATACCAACTCCAGGTTGCTCCCACAATACTTAAGGGTACTGCCCAAAGACTCCAGAAGGTAGATGCGGCGACATCAACAGCCACAATTCCTACTACTACCAGTGCCTGCACCAACACCCTTAACGAAATCGACTCCTCTGTAGGAGGAAATGGCTTCGCCTCAAGACGCTGCCAAAACTGACTCAACATGGTAGATGCATTATAGGTTATATGTCAAGCTTGGAATGTTAAAGGTTAGAATGTTAAAGGTTGGAATGTTAAAGGTTGGAATGTTGAAGGTTGGAATGTTGAAGGTTGGAATGTTGAACGCGCACGCGTGGCCTTTTGGCCAAGGTTATAACCTGCGACTTGTTAACCTGTTAAGCCGTTAACCTGCAACCTGTTAACCTGCAACCTGTTAACCTGCAACCTGTTAACCTGAAACCTGTTAACCTGCAACCTGTTAACCTGCAACCTACTAACCTGTTAACCTGCAACCTGTTAACCTGCAAGTATTCTGACTAATTTGTCGGGCAGATTGCAAAGGTCAAAGGTTTCTGTTCTCCATGATCGAAGCGAATCTCAATAGAACAAATCTGATTGGGTTGTAAATCATAGGATTCTACACTCAGGTAACCTGGATAGGTACGTTCTGCTTTTGCCGAGGCTTGAGGTGTACCTAGAGTCAAGCTACCACCTCTAGGCAAACGAGTGCTGACCCGTAGCTGAGACACACCATCTTCAGTATGATATTCGGCTCGCAGAGTCACTAAACCAGCACTAGTCTCCCACTGGCGCTCCACAGGAGTTTGATTTGGTGAAACTGGAATGGTGAGGGTGGTAAGAATTTCCTTAGCTGCTAACAGAGCCAAGACCATCTTTTGCTCATTGTTAGCTTCTTCGTAAGGTAGGGATTGCACTTGTTCTTCTGGAGAACGGGTAGGTGTCATCAAGATCCTGCCACTCCAGGAGTTAAGGGCATAGAATTCCTCAGGAAACAGCTTTTGAACTGCCGTAACCAGTTTAGCTCCTAGCTGATACTGAGAAGACACTGCCTCAGAGCAGGCTTCTAGTAATTGAGATAAAACGTTTTCTGGTATAGCAGTAGGTATTGCCAAGTTAGACAACTGTGGCATCCAAAACCTAACTCCGGAAACCCAAGACTCTGCTATTGCGTCAACAATATCAGTTTCATAGTCTGAAAGTTCTGTCTCCCAAGGAAACAGAGGTGGGTTAAGTTCAATTTGAGCTTGTAGTTTGCGCTTCAATAGCGTCTGGAAACGAGTTTGCACGGTTGACATCTCTCCCAAGTTGTAGCGGCGGATTTCACCGCCTAGTGTAAGGTCATCATGGGTGATCGATTCTGGTGGATTCACCCACATGCGGTCTAAAGCCGCTTCGCCATTGTGATTAGGGACAATGTTCAAGTTTTCCAAGTCCAGTGATTCTGATAAATCCAGGGGATATACATCAAAGTCAAAATCCGCTGCTGTCGTCTCACCCAGAGGTACAGTATCGTTTACTTGACCGCTTGATGGTATTGAAGCAGCGGGACGGGATTCTTTTAGCCAAGTCATTAAGCGGCTATAGAAAGCGTCCATGTTGTTATCTATGTCACTATTCATCTTTAGATCTACCGGATCCGGATACTGAACTATTACGAATATCCCAGGCAATTTCGAGCAACTTAAACCATCGCTTCTGTGCCTGGTTTAGTGTACAACCCAAGGTCTTAGAAATTTGTTCATTGGAGTAACCTTGTTGTTTGAGTTTAAGTAATTCTGACTGTTGGGAGCTCAGTTTTGCTTGAAATCGTTGCCATTCTTTTGGTGTTAGCCCCAGATTTCGATCCAAATCTGCTCCCAGCCACTGATGTACCAATTCCCAGCGGTGAGACAGAGCAAACCGAATCAGATGATACTTAAACCGTTGTTGTAAATAGTCCCGCTGTCTGGGATTGATGCCTAAAATCTCCTCAATTTCCCTGGTTGGCAGGTCTTTGAGCCGCAGAGTAAAGTAATTTGCACAATCATGTTGCTGGCGTTCTTCGAGATAGGCAAATAATTCTTTGATTACAGTTTCCCGCAGGCTGGAGTCTAGGGGTTCAGAATCCGATAACACCATTGCCTCCCGCACCTGCTGAATCGCCGCATCATTCCAAGTCGCATCTGACTCCTGTGCTGCTCCTTCCGCTGCTGTATCCATATCCACAGAGGTTTCTGGAGGTTGCTGTTGGGAAAAGGTTTGAGCACGTAGAATGACCAACTGTTGGGAACGGCGACCGGGTAAAGGAATACGTCGTTTACCATAGCGCTCTGTAAACGCCATATATTCTGATAGTTCCAGAAGACTGCGGGGACGATAGGTTTCCTTCAGGGAGGTTTCCCGCCGAAAGGCATTTAAGGCTTCGGCATAGAATCCCTGTAAGAAATCTTCAATCATATTCAGCCGCGCCTGGTAACTGGTCGGCGTTTGATGGGGTGTAATGTAGCGGTAGATAATCGCACTAAGAGTACTCTGTAGTTCTACCCTTCCTTGGAGCGACCCCAGTTTGTAGTAATGACAAACTTGCTTGAGACGATGGTTAGCTAGGTTTTGAGCCCAGCTGTCCACATCCCCAGAGTTTTGAATCCGATTACTTTCATTGCAAATACGATTAACTTCATCAGCGATACGTCTTGCTACGTCCTGGCAGTTTTGCTTAGAAGCACGAGTGGACTGCCGGAGTTCTTTATACAGCAGTTCAAATAGTCCTTCCACGCCCAGGCAGACTTCCCTCATCATGATTTTCATTCAATAACGACCCTAACATACACGTACTCTCGACAAATTTGATTTAGGTTTAGACTATGTGCAGCCAAATTCCTCACCCTATAGCTCCTATGGAATTAGACGAACAAATTAACAATTTGATTGATAATGCCCCACAAGATGGAACGACGCCTCAAGCGATTGAAGCGATCGCTCCAGTACTCAAACTTCTGGCGTCACAACTAAACCATCTGGAATATTACATTCTCCAAAATCTTGACCAAGGTTGGGTGTTGACGACACTGAGTAATCGTGCTAACCCTGATCTGGAGAAAAATGTTATTTATGCTTTTCCGACTGTTCAAGATGCTGCCAATTTTCATTCTGATTGGGATCCTCAACTTATGGCGTGCGGGGTGCCAGTCACTCACATTTTGTTTCAGATGTTGGCAATCGACACCGTCACTAGTACTGTTTTCTTTGATACACCTGGTAATTTAGCGGTTGGTTCAGAGGTCTCTCGAGAGGACCTACGAAATTTAATACAAGCTCAACTACAGCAAATCCGGTCAGCACCCAAGTCAGATTCTAACAATCTACCTCCTGACATTGCTTAAGTATGGCAACGAGCGCCAGCAGACAATGACTGGATGAGGAGATCCTCGGATGAGGGGATGGCACCGATGATCGGATCTCAAAAGCAAGACTATTGAATCACTCATTATTACCATCGCTCCTAATCAGATCATCAATTACTCTGTCTGATCTAGGGACTTTTCATGTATTCAATATAGTTATTCCCTGCCATCACGACCCTGCCATCACGACCTCTGTCCATCTCCCCATCGGTGAATAAGGTATCTGTAAACGCAACTTGGTATTAATTTGCCACTTGCTATAATACTGCGGCTAAAATTGCGGTTAAGCCCCCAATATGCCTCGCAATAAAACTATGGTAGCTTCTCAAACTGGCTTCCCTGATACGGAAAATCACTGGGCAAAGCCATTTATTGAAGGTTTAGCAAATCAGGGAATGATTAGCGGTTTTCCTGATGGCAGATTCCGACCTAATCTACCCATGAATCGATCTCAGTTTGCTGCCATATTAAAAAACGCTTTTTCCCAACCCGAAAAACAACGATCTGCTCCGACCTTTATTGATGTATCACAGAAACACTGGGCAAAGCAGGCGATTCAATATGCTTACGAAACTGGCTTTATGTCGGGTTATCCTGGTAATCGCTTCCGCCCAGAGGCTAATATTGTTCGAGTGGAAGCCTTGGTAGCGATCGCATCTGGCTTGAACCTTCCCTTGAGTGACATATCAGATGTAAATATAGCGCTACCCCAACTCTATCAAGATGTGGATAAAATTCCTGGTTATGCCCGAGACAGGATAGCCAGCGCTACGGATGCTAACATAATCGTCAATTATCCCAATCCCAAGCGACTGCGACCCACTCAAGTGGCAACTCGTGCTGATGTGGCAGCGTTTATCTATCAAGCTTTGACGTATTTGGGTCAGGTGCCAGAGCTAAACTCAAAATACACGGTTGCTTTCCAAACCACTAGGGAGGTTAGCCATCAGCGAGAGTTTCGGGGAGTTTGGGTTGCCAGTGTCTGGAACATTGACTGGCCGTCTGAAAAGGGTCTAGCAGCAGAAAAACAGCAAGAGGAACTGATCGAGATTATTGACCGGATTGAGGAACTTAACCTCAATGCTATGTTTTTACAGGTACGACCTACAGCAGATGCATTATATGCCTCAGAATTAGAACCTTGGAGTGAATGGCTAACAGGTATCCAAGGGCAAGCACCAGAACCGTTTTACGACCCGCTGGAGTTTGCGATCGCAGAATGCCACAAGCGCAATATTGAACTACACGCCTGGTTTAACCCGTTCCGCGCTGCAACAGGATCACAAGTTTCCACAAAAGTCAAGCCTCACATCAGCGTTACCCATTCAAACTATGTGTATCAATACGGTAAGCAATTGTGGATGGATCCAGGAGTAAAAACAGTTCAGGACTGGAGTTATAACGTGATTCTGGATGTAGTCGATCGTTATGATGTAGATGGGATTCATCTGGATGACTATTTCTATCCTTATCCTATCAAAGATCAAGATTTTCCTGATCAAAAAACTTATGAAGCTTATCAGGAAGCTGGGGGTGAACTGAGTTTGGGGGATTGGCGCAGGGACAATGTGAATAAGATAGTTGAGCGTCTCTACACTGGCATTAAAGCTACTAAGCCAACCGTTAAATTTGGGATTAGTCCTTTTGGAATTTATCGTCCTGGACAACCTCCTCAAATTAAGGGATTAGATCAATATCAAGCTATCTATGCTGACCCGAAAAAATGGTTAGAAGAAGGCTGGGTCGATTATATTGCTCCTCAACTTTACTGGCGCATTGAGCCTCCTGCCCAAAGTTATCCGGTTTTACTGCAATGGTGGACAGAAAATAATCCTAAAAATCGACACATTTATTCTGGGAATAGACTCAGTAAGTTAGGTGGAGAAGAGTGGCCGATTTCTGAGTATGAAGAACAAGTTGAAATTAGCCGTAACCTACGGTCTCAAATCTCCCTAGGGAATATTTTCTATAGCATGAAAGTATTCACAGAAAATCGTTTAGAGGTGGTTGACCAGTTCAAAAGCTCTATTTATTCTGAACCTGCTGTTGTTCCTAGTATGGAGTGGTTAAAGACTGAGCCACCTAAGAAACCAGGTAATGTCAGAGCAATAGATGGTAAGCTAAGTTGGCAGAAAGTTTGTGATGGAGAAACTTGTTATTGGACGCTTTATCGACAACAAGATGGGGTTTGGAGGTTGTACAAAATTCTGAATTCATCCACGCTGGAGATAGCGCTAGAGTCAGGAATTTATGCCTTGTCAGCAGTGGATAGGATTGGGAATGAAAGTTTAGGAGTTGTGGTGTCGTTGGGTTAAAGGTTGTTCGCCCTTCGCATCCCTATTAGGGTAGGGTCAATGGTTAAAGCAGATGTTGGCTAAACTCATCTAAAGAACTAGCTGTTAATGCCCTTGCCATCAAGGTATCCAATTGTTGGATATCTATGGCTTGTAA
>NZ_JAAHIG010000262.1:0-12754 GCF_010692305.1 Moorena sp. SIO4G3
CCATAGCAGAGGGTTAGTTTCGTCATTAAGTCCTTGCTTTAAATTGACTTCGATTTCCCGTCGGGTTAGGCTACCATCAGGATTAAAACGAATTAGCTCCACCACTTCTTCTGAGCGCTCATTAAACCCGCCTACCGAAAGCAAGGCTTCATTAAGGGTGGTATTCGATGGGATTTCCACTGTTCCTGGTTGTTTAACTTCTCCGGAAACATTGACGCGAATTATATTTGGAGAAAGGTTAGTGGAGGCAATTTGAGCAGCTTCTGCGGCAGTGATTTCTGTGACAGCAGGAATAATCACTGTGTCTCCCCTTTGCAAGGCCAAATCTTGGCTGAGGTCTCCCTCTTGTAATAATTTCCAGAGATTGATGTCAATTAGCTGTTCTGTGCCATTGCGAGTAGGACGACGCACTTGAATTTGTCGCACATTAGCAGAGGGTTTAATCCCGCCAGCGGTTTGAATCGCTTGAGTAACGGTGGGGCGACTAGCGCCGTTTTCTCCTCCTGCTAGGTTTTGTCCTCCTCCTAAGCGGTAAGCCCCTGGTCGAAACACTTCCCCCACCACCGCCACATCAGATATGGCGTCACTGCTCGCTAGATTAGATGCTGCGAGTTGAGCGGTTTTGGCTAAGTCCACCTCAGTGGTGGCTGGAATCATAATTACATCCCCATCCCGCAAAATCAGGTTTTGACTCAAATCACCAGCTTGCAGCAGTTGTGAGAGATTAACCCTAATCCTATCGGTGATACCAGAAGGTTGAGTACGCCGAATTTCGACTGCCTCTAAATCTGCTGATTGGGTCATCCCCCCAGCCAGCTGCACCGCTTGAGCGATAGTGGGAAATTGGGTATTATTGATTAACGGTAAAACGTAGGAGCCTGGTTTTTTAATTTCCCCGGAAATAGCGATTTGTAACGGGCGGGCTTGGAGTAAACTGACGGTGATGGCAGGAGAGCGCAATTCCGATTGATATTTAGTTGCGATCGCAAATTCTGCTTCTTCTAAGGTCATGCCCTCAACGGTCAGTTTCCCCACTAAGGGCAACTTCAGAGAGCCATCCACACCAACCTGTTGTTGGCCACTAAACTCCGGAACCCTGAAAATAGTAATTAGAATCACATCCCCTGCACCAAGGGTATAGGTCTGGTCGATCACAGGGCTAAATGACTCTACAGGAGGTGCAGGAGTGGTAAGGTCAGGAAGACTGGGAAATGGTATTGTTTCAATAGGTTGCTCAAAGGTGGGTAGAGGTTGGATCTCTGTGGACTGACCTGGGGGGGATGGTAGGGTCTGGGTAGGTTGCTCAAAGCTTGGTAGAGGTTGGATCTCTGTGGACTGACCTTCAGAAGACTGACCTGGGGACGGTGTTAGTGTAGATTGAGCAATAGCCAATTCAGCAATGGTCGATTCAGCAATAGCCGAAGCAAGTACAATGTCCCTGGCCTGTTCAGCATTAGGCAGTGATTCCCTGAAGGTAAGCATAGCTAACTTCCCAGGAGCAGCTAAGTTGGCATCGGCAACGATTAGCTCGGGATAATCCTGTGGTTGATTAGAAATCTCGAAAAATGAACCATTAACTAACCTCAGGTCTGAGCTAAAGGTTAATTTCATCACAGGTCGATTGGTAGTGTTGGCCTTTGCTACCACCTTTGATTTGCTTAGTTTTTTCACCTTAGGGATGGTGGCAATCCTATCAGCTGGGGGTTTTTTGGGTACCTTTACTGGAGGTGGCTCCACGGTTTCCCATGGCATTTTGATCAAATCACTGCCAACGGAACGAGCCACAATTTGGTCAATCCGTAGTTTTTTGCTCGGTAGGATTTTAATCGGTAGTACTATATCTGCCGGACTAGCCGTTACCCTAGGAAGGGGTGGAGGAAGGGGGGGTGGTTTAATGGTTGCAACGGTTTGTGGGCTAACGGTTTTTCCGGGAATAGCTAGTGAGGTTGGCCATGACTTACCTCGGTCTAACTGAGACCGGGTCTGGGAAAACTTTCCCTTAGGAAACCGTTGTGGTGCAGGAATAGTTTGTGACTCTTGGGGATTGGTATCGTTTTTTCCGAGATTGCCGAGATTGCCGAGATTGCCGAGATTTTCGAGATTGCCGAGATTGCCGAGATTTAATCTTGATTGATCAGCAGAAATCAGTTGGAGAATAGGATGATCGTTGTAATTCCAATTATTACTCAGCCCATACCCTATACAATAGCTAGCGGCGGCTGACACGGGAATCAGTACTAAAGCTTTAAACATGGGATTATTTGATGGACTTCAACAAACTCCAATTTTTGGACTAAGCACGTTTAAAATTTTGTCAGTAAAGTTTTTCTAAGTTCTGGATTTTAGGGAGTAGGGAGTAGGGAGTAGGGAGCAGGAAACTAACTTAATAGACTAAGTTAATGGATCTCTATCCTTAATACTGGTCTTAGGGTAATTATCAGGATTATTCCCTACAGAATTCTTTTGGAGTAGGGAACAGGGAGCAGGGAGTAGGGAGTAGGGAGTAGGGAGTAGGGAGTAGGAAAAGGTGCATCTCCCCATCTCCCCATCTCTCCATCTCCCCACACTCGTAAGTTCCCAGATCCGCTGTTACCTTTCGAAAATTTAAAGGTATCATTTCTCTTGGATTTACCATTGTAAATGTGAATAAAAAATGTGAAGGTAATCGTGAATTTACAACTTCATATTAACTTCATTTTTAACGATGACTACCAATTGATAAAATTACTTCGGTTTTAACTGCTCCCTTAATTTAAAGAAATCCTGAGGTTATCCTTAAGGTTAGTAGAAAGGAGACGATAACCCAAGGGAGCCAATTTTCATCAGCGAGAATATAGCAATTCTGATCACGAGTGACCGAAATTGCTGATCTTTTTAAAGGAAAATTCAGGCATGCAGCCATGCATTGCTGCTCCCTACTCCCTTCCCGTTCGCACAGGGTCTGGCTCTGCGAGTAAGCGTGGCTCACGGCCTTAGAGGATATCTGAAAAGTTTTTTGATACTGAATTTTGCCCCCCTAGCCCCCCAACTTTGGGGGGAACAAGAGTCAATTTGCTTCTAAAGTCCCCCGCCCCCCTAACCCCCCAATTCTGGGGGGAATTAGCGGATGCTTCGCTTTTTTACAGATGGGGAGGGGGCTTGGATGTAGCAAATGGGACTTCTCAGACAACCTCTTAGCTACCTACTCCCTTTTTTTTATTTGATAGCGTTCAAATAAATATAGCAATTTTGATGACAAGTGAGATACACTGGATTTTCTACCTGCTCCCTGTTCCTTTTTTTTATTTGATAGCGTTGAAATAAATATAGCAATTATTATACCTATGAGGTACAAATATCTGGTTTTTAGGGAGCAGGGAGCAGGGAGCAGGGAGCAGGGAGCAGGGAGCAGGAAAGAGCAAAAATAGAATAGGGAAGAGGGAAAAATAATCTGTACCTCATAGCTACGCTAAACGCTATATAGTTTTTTCCTTACTTATCAGGTATTTTAAAGTTTGTGTTACATAGTTTACAGCCTCTGCACTATCCATTTTTATCCCTAAAAAACTATAAAACTTGACATAAAAATTCTAACCCTTAGAGGCATATAGCAATTCTACAACTTGTGAGGTACAAATTTCTGGTTTTTAGGGAGCAGGGAGCAGGGAGCAGGGAGCAGGGAAGAGGGAAGAGGGAAGAGGGAAGAGGGAAGAGGGAAGAGGGAAGAGGGAAGAGGGAAGAGGGAAGAGGGAAGAGGGAAGAGGGAAGAAGTAAAAAATAATGTGTACCTCATGAGTCCTAGAAACGCTATAATTTTTTAAAAAATAATTGTTAATCAATGAAATAAGTTAAAAAAAAAGTCTTTTAAAGAAATCCTGATGTTAATTTCAATGTTAGTAGAAGTGATACGAGAACTAAATCGAGTTGATTATTGTTCAGCTATGAGGAGAAACTATTCTCTTGTAGTCACTAACTAATCGGCTCCGTTCTATTAACAATTTTTGAGTGCATCTTAGGTTAATTCCTGCATCTTTTTTCTGGGAGTACGCTATACCACACCTATATTATTTAAACGTTACGGACTGACACTAAAATTCAGAGTCAGCTTAAGGCATGATTCACATTTCCAAACTTGCAACCTATAGTTTTGCGGTGTTAACTCCTTGGTTTATCGGGGGTCAAGCTTCAGCAACTGCGGCAGTCGCTGATGGGGGGAACCCCCAAGACCGCGCTGCCTTTAATTCATACTCTAAGTACAAGGATTTAGGAACCTCTGTTTCTACTGTTAATCCTACTGTTAAGAGTCCATCGGTAAAGGTACTGCTAGGAGCAACTCCTGTGGGGCTCAGTACTACTGACCGTGAGATTAAAACTAGTCCAGAAGGAGTTAACCACCTCGGTGCCATCTCTAAGGTAGGTACTCCAGTCTTGGGAGCTGGACTAGTTGGTGGTAATCAGGTTAACTATCCAGTTAATTATCCAGTTAACTCGGTTGCTAAGGTCACCACTGAAACTGGTATAACTCAAGGAAGATTAACCTCTACCGCAAGCAGTTTTTCTGGCGTTGCTGATTCTGGGTATGATTCCGCCCCCCTAGCCCCCCAATTCTGGGGGGAACAAAACTCTGAAAGTCCCCCAAAGTTGGGGGATTTAGGGGGCTTGACCAAAACCAGACGATCACTAAGTCCCCCAAAGTTGGGGGATTTAGGGGGCTTGACCAAAACCAGACGATCACTATCAAGCACACTAGTTTCTCAAGTGTCTCAATCTAGTGATGCTAGTGACGCCAGTGACGCCACTAACGCCTCTGAATCTCCAAATGCTTCCCCAATTCCGCCAGACATTCAAGAGAAACTCCGCGAGTACAAAAAGAGACTAGAGTTATACCGATTAGCCACTGAGTCACGTAAGCCTCGTACAGCTTTTCCAGGATTTAGCCTTGCTAATCCCTCCGGATTTGGAGCTGATAAGTTCCAAGGCTTTATTGGTGCTGGTTTTCAATCTCGCACCCGCTATAGCGGTGGTCAGGGTGGTTTGCTTGGAAATGGTTCGGATGGAACCTTAGGATTTGGCTTTGGTGTTGGAGACGCTAAAGAGTCAGTGGGTTTACAGATTTCCTATAGCATGAATAGCTTTGGTGGTAGCCGAGCCTTTGGAAGTGGAGCTGTGAATGCTAAACTACACACTCAATTTGATCGGGGATGGGGTGTTGCTGTAGGGGGAGAAGGGATCATTGAAGTAGGAAACGATGGAGCAGTTGATGTCCAAGATACTTACTATGGGGCAGTTACCAAGGTGCTTCGCCTTAGAGATAACATTGATAAACCTTTTGGTGTAGCAGTAGTTACTGTGGGCGCTGGTACAGGTCGGTTTCGCAGTGAAGAAAAAGTATTGAATGGGGAAAATGGTTTTGGTGTCTTTGGTGGTGTAGGTGTGGGAGTGCTGCCGTGGCTAAATGTAATTACGGAGTGGACGGGACAAGATTTAACCATCGGTGCATCCATTGCCCCGTTTAAAAATATCCCTATCGTAATTACTCCCGCCGTCAGAGATATTACTGGTGCAGGGGATGGAGCCCGTTTTGTTATGGGTGTTGGTGGCTCAGTGGGAGATGTTATCTCTCTGCTGGATCTGATTTTCTAAGATTCTGGTTTAGGTCTCAACTGCCGTTAAGGCAAGCTCACAGGATGCATCTCATTTTTGCTGTTTGGCTCGGTGGGTGGAACGGGCATCTTGCCCGTTACAATTTTCGGGCGGGCTGTCTCAACGCTAGCTAGGAGGCGAAAAATGAGGGCAAGCCCCCCTGAAGCACCACTAGCAAACTTTTCAAATATGAGATCCACCCAGCTAACAGGTTATACCGAGGTAAATTCACAGAAGTAAATCATGAAACTGATTCCCTCAATTAAAACTAAAACTGCCAGTATTATGGCAATCACTACTTTGGCGCTAGGATTAACTCCAGTTTTTCCTGCTGGTGCTAATGAGTCGTCAGAAGTTCTTTTGGCTCAGGTTAACCAGTCAGATATTACCGGTATCATAGAAGACATTATTCGGGCTCGGGCTCGCCAGGAATTCCGCGAGCAACGCCAGCAAGCCCGTCAGCAACGCCGCCAGGCATTTCGCGAAGGAGTTGAACAAGCAGTGGACGATTATACTGATTTTTTCAACACTGCTCAAACCCTTTTCGACGATATAGAAGCTTGTGCGGCGTCTGGTTGTCCAGACTTAGGCACTTTACTAGCTGAAGCTGCTGACCTTGTGGAAACTCTTCCTGAGCCACCTGTCCTTCCATAAATCGGTAAATCTTAGTTCTGAGAGCTGGTAATTTTTACGCCATTACACCATGGTTTCCTCTGGATATTATGTAGTTGCCTTCATTGTTGCCGCTTTCATTGTTTTCAATACTATTCCGATAGTTAAAGCGGCTGCCATCAAGTATCAGTACACAGATTTACCAGCCGAGCGTAAAGTGCATCGACAACCAATGGTGCGTTTAGGGGGAATTTCTATTGCTGCTGGCACCTTATTGGCTCTGTTTTTAGTATGGAGTCTAGGAGGGTTGGCTGATTTTCCCCCTGGCGTTTCTTCAGAGGTTTGGGCAGTTGTTCTCGGCAGTTTCTGCTTTTTCTTGATTGGCGTCACCGACGATTTGGTGAGTTTATCGCCCTTAACGCGCTTGTTACTGCAAGCGGGAGTGGCTAGTGTCGCTTGGGAAATGGGGCTGGAGATTAGCGTTGTCAGTCTGCCAGGAGTGGGAATAGTAGAGTTAGGATGGCTGAGCTTACCCCTGACTGTCTTCTGGCTAACAGGGGTTGTCAACGCCATAAACTGGATTGATGGACTGGATGGCTTGGCTTCAGGAGTGGCTGGGATTGCTGGGGTGATGATTTTCCTGCTCAGTTTGTTCATGGGCGAAACTGAGGCAGCACTAATTAGTGCGGCATTAGTAGGGAGTTTATTAGGATTTTTGTACTACAACTTCAATCCAGCCCAAATTTTTATGGGAGATGGTGGCTCCTACTTCATCGGTTTCACCATCGCTAGCCTGAGTGTGATGGGATTGGTGAAGGGGGCAGTGGCTACCACAGTGCTCTTACCCTTAGTGGTCTTGGCCGTACCCCTTTTAGATATGTCTGCGGTGATTATCCTGAGATTATATCATGGTAGCTCACCGTTCCAGGCGGATCAACGGCATCTCCATCATCGTTTATTAAAAACAGGTTTGTCTCATCGACTAACGGTGTTAGTGATTTACGCCCTGACCTTATGGGTTGGCAGTTTAGCCCTAGTCTGTGTTCAGTTTCCTCGCAGTCCGGTAATTGTCGGTAGCACAACGATTTTACTGGGATTGGTCAGTTGGAGAGCATGGGAGTCTGTTGATGGCTCTTCGATGGAGCAGGGAGTGGGGAGTGGGGAGTAGGAAGTAGGGAGCAGGGAGCAGGGAGTGGGGATCCCCCCTAACCCCCCTTAGTAAGGGGGGAATAGCGCTGAGAAGGAAGGAGTCTTAATAAGGAGGGAATAGCGCTGAGAAGGCGGGAGTCGGGAAAAAATTCTTTGTACGTGATCAGTACGAGAATTGCTACAAATTTTATTACATCTGAATTGTAAACGTGGCTGGGGAGATGGCCAGATGGCCATCTCCCCATACTCCGCGCGCCATCTCCGCGCGCCCCCTCCCCAAAGCTCCTCTTCCCGATTCCCGATTCCCGATTCCCGATTCCCGATTCCCGACTCCCGACTCCCGATTCCCGATTCCCGACTCCCGACTCCCGATTCCCGATTCCCGATTCCCGATTCCCGATTCCCGATTCCCGATTCCCGACTCCCGACTCCCGATTCCCGATTCCCGATTCCCGATTCCCGATTCCCTACTCCCTACTCCCTACTCCCTAGAACAAAAGTGGTGCGTTACGGGACGGATTGTCTTAAGCTACCGAGACAATCAGGGCTCCCCCGTCCCTAACGCACCCTACGCAACATTTACTCTTGCTAGCATGCCTCTTCCCGATTCCCGACTCCCGACTCCCGATTCCCGATTCCCGATTCCCGATTCCCGATTCCCGATTCCCGATTCCCGATTCCCTAAAACAATTGAAAAGACTATCAGTGGACCTATGGTTTTCATTAAACAACTAAAAATATCAAACCCAATTAAAGACTGCTTACCAACAAATACAGTTAGTGAGGAGTCTCTGCGGCTGTCTGTACTAACTCAGTTTTTTCCTCCTGACTATGCTGCTACTGGCCAGCTTATTCAAGAGTTGGTGATGCAATTGGGCAAACAAGGTATCGATATTAAGGTGTTTACTGGGCAACCAGGCTATGCCTTTGAGACTGCCACTGCACCAATGTATGAGAAGTTGGGAAAAGTACAAATTAAGCGATCGCGTACGTCTCAACTTTGGCCTCAGCGCATTCGTGGTAAGGCTATGAATGGCTTAATTTTTGCTGTGCGAGCCTTTTTGCACTTAGTTAAAAACTGTCGTCGTCGTAATTTGGTGTTATTAACGACTGCGCCACCGTTTTTCCCTGTAGTTGCTTACCTGGCTCGTAAGATTTTTGGTATGCGCTATGTTTGCCTAATTTACGATTTTTACCCAGACATTGCTGTAGAGTTAGGAGTGATTGGTCACAATCATCCCTTGGCTCGATTTTGGAGAGGTCTCAATCGTCGGGTGTGGCGTAAAGCGGAGGCAATTATTGTGCTCAGTTCAGCCATGAAGCAACGAGTGATAAATACTTGTCCTAAATTGGCTAACAAGGTGGCGGTGATTCACAGTTGGGCTAACCCAGATGTGATTGTACCACTGCCCAAGCCAGATAACTGGTTTGCCCAGAAGCACAACTTAGTAAATAAGTTTACGGTGCTTTACTCTGGTAATATGGGGCGCTGCCATGATATCGACACGATTCTTGAGACTGCTAAATTGCTCAAAGACGAACCGATTCAGTTTGTCTGTATTGGTAGTGGCGCGAAGCGAGAAACGTTAATCGAGGACGTGAAGCGCTTAGGCTTAACTAATTTTCTGTTTTTGCCCTACCAAGACAAAGAGGTGCTGCCCTACTCCTTAACCGCTTGCGATCTCTCCTTAGTGAGTGTGATGCCTGGTATGGAAACCTTAGTGGCTCCTAGCAAACTCTACTCGGCGTTAGCGGCTGGGGTTCCGGTGACGGTGATTTGCTCTAGGGAGGCATACTTAACGGAGCTGATCGCCAAGGCTAAGTGCGGTGCCAGCTTCGTGAATGGAGACAGCCAAGGTCTGGCTGACTATATCCGCTCTCTGGCGGCTAATCAGGCGTTAGTCAAGTCCCTAGGTCAGGCTGGTCGTGAGTATTTATTAGAGAATTTTACCCCTGAGGTGATTGCTAAACAGTATGATCAGGTTCTTTGTGAAGCGTTGAGTGGGGAGTAGGGAGTAGGGAGTAGGGAGTAGGGAGTAGGGAGATGGGGAGATGGGGAGATGGGGAGATGGGGAGATGGGGAGATGGGAACTGGTATCTTGGTGGAACTGGCATCTTGGTGGAACTGGCATCTTGCCAGTTTCAATATATTTTCGGGGGGGGAGGATGGCCACTGGCATCTTGGTGGAACTGGCATCTTGGTAGAACTGGCATCTTGGTGGAACTGGCATCTTGCCAGTGTCAATATATTTTCGGGCGGGGAGGATGCCCACTCTACTGGGGCTATTTCCCATGAGATACAAAGGGATCCCCCTAAATCCCCCTTAACAAGGGGGACTTTGAGGTTTATAAGTGTAGCTCATAAATGCAATAACTGCTATATCGCCTCATCAGGTAAACAGGATTTTTTACCTCTTGCCTCTTGCCTCTTGCCTCTTCCCTGCTCCCTGTTTCCTGCTCCCTGCTCCCTGCTCCCTACTCCCTACTCCCTATGACATTGACTTATGGGCTGTTTTTTGATAGTATTATTTACCGGGATTATTTTTTAATAAAATTCAATTAAAGATTAAACAATTTTCTCTCAATAATTATATCAATTATTCTAATAATTACGTATTTTGCTGATCCTTTGAAAGCAAAAGTACTAATTAATAATATCTTAAATGCAATCAGCGCAATCAGCGCCAATAGAGACTTGAGCTCATAGGTATAGGGCTACGCCCAAGGGCAAAAGGCAAAAGGCAAAAGGCAAAAGGCAAAAGGCAAGAGGCAAAAGGCAAGAGGCAAAAGGCAAAAGTTTACTACAACAGCTTTTGCTGCTTGTATCAATGTCCTAAGCTTAATGCGTAGCGATATATAATCAATGCTATATTACATAAATTTAGTAAATTATCCTGAAAGCTCTAGGTTACTAAGAATACAGAATTAGTGCTTAAATAATCACCACTAATTTAACGAAATATTTTTATATTTTGCTTATGCTATGAGCGGATATTTATACAAATTAAGGACATCAAAATTTATCAAAAAACAATTAAAACTATTACTAAATAGTCCTGAAACCTATAGATTAATAAGAATAAATAATTGGGGGTTAACTACTAAGGTTTGATTGACGGATTTGTTTAAGATATAATCGTAAACTCTCAGCTATCAGCTATCAGCTATCAGCTATCAGCTATCAGCTATCAGCTATCAGCTATCAGCTATCAGCTATCAGCTATCAGCTATCAGCTTTTGAATAAGCGATGCAGCGCGGTCTTGGGGGTTTCCCCCATGAGCGACTGCATCAAGACAACAGGTAAGCATTTGAGTTAAGTCACAGGCTGGAAGCCTGTGCCACGGCTGACGGATGTTCGCGTAGCGTGGCCTTTGGCCAAGGCTAAAAGCTGACCACTGACCACTGAACACAGTTGAGGAAACAGGCAAGATTCCTGTTCTACTGACTACTGACCGCTAAAACTAAATACTAGCTAGTTATTACTATCTAGAACCTTATGTTTAGGAGTGGGCTTCGATGGTCCTATTGATCTCAGTCTCTCCCCACACCACTTTTCATTAGTTGTGATGTCAACAGCAGGAAAGTGATTAAGGGGGAGATTGTGTGTCTATTATTTTAGGGAGTAGGGAGTAGGGAGTAGGGAGTAGGGAATAGGGAACAGGGAATAGGGAATAGGGGGAAGAGTTTCAGGGTCACCGATCAGCGATCAGCGATCAGCTATTAGCTGAATACTTACATTGTTCATGACCTATAGCGTTTCTCATAGCTATGAGGTAAACAAGATTTTTCACCTCTTGCCTCTTCCTTCTTCCCTATTTCCTCTTCCCTACTCCCTGCTCCGAGGCTCCCTACTCCCTACTCCCTACTCCCTGTTCCCTGTTCATGACCTATAGCGTTTCTCATAGCTATGAGGTAAACAAGATTTTTCACCTCTTGCCTCTTCCTTCTTCCCTATTTCCTATTCCCTACTCCCTACTCCCTACTCCCTACTCCCTACTCCCTGTTCCCTGTTCATGACCTATAGCGTTTCTCACAGCTATGAGGTACACAGGATTTTTTGCCTCTTGCCTCTTGCCTCTTGCCTCTTGCCTCTTGCCTCTTGCCTCTTGCCTTTTCCCTGTTCCCTGTTCCCTATTCCCCAAAATGCTATGCTCAAACTATCAGGTTCAACTGGCAGAACGATTGCGTAGCCTTGGGGTCAATCCTGATGATTTGTAATGTAGGGAGTAGGGAGTAGGGAGTAGGGAGTCGGGAGTCGGGAGTCGGGAGTCGGGAGTCGGGTAAGCTATCAGCGTGTCGCGTATCAGCTATCAGCTATTGAATAAAAGGGTATTGCTGAGGGGCGCAATGAATATGAGCGGGGTGGGCATCCTGCCTGCCCAGAAATGAAACAGGCTTGATGCCGGTTCTACCGTTGGGACACTGGCAAGATGCCAGTTCTACACTTGCCAGTCTTCTCCCCTCTTCTCCCCCCTGCTCCCAATTCCCAATTCCCGATTCCCGATTCCCGATTCCCGATTCCCGATTCCCGATTCCCGATTCCCGATTCCCTACTCCCTACTCCCTACTCCCTACTCCCTTCCCTATATGTTGCCCACAATCACCCCAACCACTATTGATCTAGCTCCTGGGACTCAATTGCGGTTTCCAGGAACTTGGGAAGACTATGAGCAGCTTTTGGTAAAGCTTGGTGATCGGGCTAGTATTCGCATGCGATTTCGAGATAATCAGATTTTGCTGATGGCTCCTCTTCCTGAACACGGTAACCAAGCTGATATACTGACTGACTTAGTTAAAGCACTGCTACGGTATCAAGGAAGAGATTGGCAGAGCTTTGATCCGATTACCCTTCGGAAAGCTGGGATGCCTGGAGTGGAGCCAGATGCTTGTTTCTACATCGAAAATTATCAAGCAATTTTAGGAAAGCGAAGACTAGACCTGAGCCAAGATCCACCACCGGATCTCGCCCTAGAAATTGACCTGACTTCCATTACTGATATTAACGACTACATTCCCCTAGCTGTTCCAGAAGTTTGGATTTATAAAGCGGACACAATTTACATCTATCGATTTGAACGCGGACACTATTTAGAGGTTCAAACCAGCGAAATTTTTCCAAATTTCCCGGTCAAAGAGGTAATTCCCCAATACATTAATAGGGCATGGCAGTTTGGTTCTAGTGTGGCTCTGCGAGAATTCGTTCGACTTCTTGGGGAAGAAGGGAATAGGGAGTAGGGAGTAGGGAGTAGGGAGTAGGGAGTAGGGAGTAGGGAGTAGGGAGTAGGGGGAAGAGTTTCAGGGTAAGCTATCAGCTATCAGCGTGTCGCGTATCAGCTATCAGTTATCAGCTATAGCGCTACGCGCAAGGCA
>NZ_JAAHIG010000263.1:0-12752 GCF_010692305.1 Moorena sp. SIO4G3
AGGGGGGCGAAATTTGGGCGTTGCTGAATTGAAGTATGAATGCGCGATCGTCTGGTTTTGGTAAAGCCCCCTAAATCCCCCAATTTTGGGGGACTTTCAGAGTTTTGTTCCCCCCAGAATTGGGGGGCTAGGGGGGCGAAATTTGCTGTAAACACCACATCATAGTAACCATCGGCACCATTTCCACTCCAGGTCAGGTTAATGGAATAAGGAATCTCAGATTCCAATGACCACCAGTCTTCTGGCTCTACTCCCTTCTCCTGCAGCTGGTCTAGCAACTCCCCTACGGTTCGAGGACAATTAGGACTAGCTAAAGTAGCGATCGCCTGGACATCTGACCAAATCCTAGCATTGGGAACACGATTAACTAACAGGATTTGAGGCTTTGTTTCCAAAAGTTGCCTTTTGATATCAGACAAGGTAAGTCTATCTTTGAGCCAGTCAAGACATAGGGGCGCAACTGCTGAAGTATCAACCTTTTGACCTACATGAATAATCGCATCGTATCGGAAGCGAGTTAGCTCATTTTGATAGTGTCCCCGTTTGAGCTGAATTTCTACATGGCTAATTTGGGGGAGATGTTCCTCAAGTGCTAAAAAGAAAGCTGGAGCGATGGTTAGTTTCTTAGTTTCAGCTATTCTTTCCTGGATGCGATCGCGCAGCGCCATTGTAGACTCAGAAGAGGGAGCTTGATGTAACTGAACGGATGTATGAAAGGCTTCGAGTAAAGGGAAACTCTCCACATCGCCAATAAAAATACTACCCCCAGGTTGGACTAACTGCACCACTTTTTCTATGACGGACACCAGGTAGTCCATGTTGGGGAAAAACTGGATCACTCCATTAATTACTACTGTGTCAAAGGTTTCGGAGTCTATTCCTGCTAAATCATCTGCTGGACTATGGCTAACCTTGACCAATTTTTCTAAAGGACTATTCCTAATCTGCTCTTCGATATAGCGGAGTCCTTGAGCAGCAATATCTGTACCCCAATAAGATTCGCAATGGGGAGCAACCCTAAACAATAGTAAACCTGTACCGCAACCAATTTCTAATATTCGTTTGGGGTGCATCGACAGAATCCGCTCTACTGTATGGTCAACCCACTCCCGCACTTGTTCTTCTGGTAAGTTTTTTCCGGTATAGCTATCGTACCAGCCACCAAGATGAAAACCAGCTTCCCAATCATCTGATGGCTTGCTGTAGGCTTCATCCCATACTTTTTCCCATTGCTGAACTTGCTCTGTTTCCACAGGTGCAGATTCGGATTGTCCAGGTACAAGATAAGCCACTAAACGTTTCTCTTGGTTATCTTCTCTAGCTAAAACCACAGCCTGCTTCAGGTTGGGGTGTTGGCTTAGCAATACTTCAATTTCCCCTAATTCGATACGGTAACCCCGAATCTTAACTTGGTCATCCAAACGACCGAGAAACTGGATATTACCATCCGGTAGGTAGTGAGCCAAATCCCCCGTTTTGTAAAGGCGATCGCTATCTGTCTTTACTTTGTTAAAGGGGTTAGCAATAAATCTTTGGGCAGTTATTTCCGGTCGGTTCAGGTAGCCTCGCCCTAGACAAACACCACCGATGTATAACTCCCCCTCCACCCCAGCCGGAACTGGTTTTAGGGACTGATCAAGAAGATAAATCTCGGTATTAACAATCGGACGACCAATGGCAGGAAGTGCTGGCCAACTGCTTGGGGAACCTTTTAGGGTAAAGGAGGTGACCACATGAGTTTCCGATGGGCCATAGTGATTGTGCAGCGTACAATCTTTTAGCTTCTCGAACAAGTTAGCGATCGCAGGAGTAATCTGCAACTGTTCCCCTGCAGTAATTACTTCCCCTAGACTTGCCGGAAATATTCCGAAAGTCTCGGCCACTTCAGCAATTTGTTGCAAAGCCACAAAGGGAAGAAATAGTCGAGCCACCTCTTGTTCTGCTAGTAAATTTAACAGAAATACTGGGTCGCGCCGCACGTCTTCCGAGATTAAAACCAGTGTTGCCCCTGCACACCAGGTCGAGAAAATTTCTTGGAAGGAAACATCAAAACTGATCGGGGCAAATTGCAGTGTTTTGCTATCGTTGGCAACTACAGTATTTTCCAGCTGCCACTTGATCAGATTAACAAGGGAACGGTGGGGCATGGCTACCCCTTTCGGCTTACCTGTAGAGCCCGAAGTGTAGATAAGATAAGCCAAGTTATCAACTGTCAGGCTGCTAGTAAGATTTTCTTCCTTCTGGGTAGAGATGATTTCCCAATCTGTATCTAAACAAATCACACTAGCTTGATGTTTCGGTAATTGAGAGACTAATTGGCTTTGAGTCAGCAATACCGATGCCTGGGAGTGGTCAAGCATGTAGGCTAGGCGCTCTGGGGGATAAGCGGGGTCTAAGGGCACATACGCTCCACCTGCTTTGAGAATTGCCAATAGTCCCACCACCATCTCAACAGAACGCTCTACACAAATCCCTACTAACACGTCAGGTTCGACGCCCAAACTTTGTAAATGGTGTGCTAATTGGTTTGCTTTAGCATTGAGGTCTCGGTAGGTTAGCTGCTGGTCTCCAAAGACTACAGCAACTGCATCCGGTGTTCGTTCTACTTGTGCTTCAAATAGCTGAGGAATACAACGGTAGTTGTCTTGCTGATTATTCAAGTTAACGTTCATCAAAAAAATTTTCCTCCTTCCTATACTTTCCACAACTGCGGATTTTATCTCTTCTCCTCCCGCTGTTTTGGGGGACTGGTTCTGATTGTTAATCAGCTGAGTTTATGACCCTCGGTAGTATAACACTTGACCGGCGAATAGAGAAGTAGACTGTCGAATCTGGAGAATAATCGTGAATTAAAATATCCCATTATCGCCACTTTGTCAAACCTATAAGATGCCATTGATAGAATTTCTCATAGTAATGAGGTATACATGATTGTTTCCCTGTTACCTGATCCGAAGTTGCCTAAACTGCCAATTTTTTATAAATAAACTAATAAATAAATGCTATAATATAACTTATATTTATTTGTAAAAATTATTAGCAATATAAACTAACTATGTCAACAACAAAAACTGGTGCTGAAGACTATTATGATAAATTTGCTGCCAAGTATGACGAAGTGTTAAAGGCACCCAGTTCTAATGTCCAGTATGTAAATGAAGCGGTTAAAATATTCCATGGACATAATCACCATCAAGGCAGTGTTTTAGATATTGCTTGTGGGACAGGTATCCTAAGTGAATTGTTGCAGGGAGAGTTTGACTATACAGGGATTGATATTTCCAGTAAAATGCTGGATTATGCGGCAAAAAGGGGTTATAAAACCATCCACAAGCCCATTGAAACAGCTCTGGCTGAACTTGATAGCCAGTCCTACGATTTTGTTTTTTGTTTAAGCTCTTTACTGTTTGTGGAAGATGCGGCAACAGCTATTAAGCGGATGAATCGGATTGCTCGCAAAACAATTATTTTTAGCCTTGATGAAACAACAGAGGAATATATTACAAAGGTGCCTATTCCAGTTTATGACCACTCGAAAATTGTAATCGACAATGCTATCGAAGATTATTTTATTGTAGGTTGGACTTCTCCCAGCCAAGGAATTACAATCCGAACTCGGATGATTTATATTGAAGCAAATAAATAGGATTTTTAATAGCAAAGGGAATCGGGAACAGGGAATCGGGAATCGGGAATCGGGAATCGGGAATCGGGAATCGGGAATCGGGAATCGGAACCCACCCCTAACCCCTCCCAGGAGGGGAACGGGAATCGGGAAACAAGATTGTTTCTATCATTCCAGATAGCGTCACTTAGACCGGGAACAAAAACTCTACCGGTTGTGGGGGAGATGATGCGTTCGCAAAGCGGTTCCGAAGGAACATCGCGAAGCGGTTCCCCTGAATCAAAATCGGGTGCATCTTCTAAAAGTTGTTTGACCCAGCAGTGGTGCGTTACGGGGCAGCAACCTAACTCTGGCTACGGAGCGAAACATGAAGGCCCCCCTAACGCACCCTACACAACTCCCGACTCCCGACTCCCGACTCCCGACTCCCTGCTCCCTACTCCCTACTCCCTATTCCCTTTCCTAAAGCCTGAGCCCAAACCCCTAATCACTGAATTTTTTGCCAAAATACTAGAGTTGAAATCGTTAAGTCAGTAAAGGTAGTAAGCATGGACACGGTCCGCGAGTTGCATAAACAGCTAGTCAACAAAGAACGCTCAGCTGTAGAAATCACCCAAGAAGCCCTAGATAAGATTCAAGCCCTAGAGCCTCAAGTCCAAAGCTTCCTCCACATCACCTCAGACTATGCTTTAGAACAGGCCAGTCAAGTAGATGCGAAAATCGCAGCTGGTGAAGAGCTCCCGACTTTAGCCGGTATACCCATTGGCATCAAAGACAATATGTGTACCCAAGGGATTCCGACCACCTGCGGCTCCCGAATTCTGGCCAAGTTTGTCCCACCCTACGAGTCAACAGTGACCCAAAAACTGAAAGATACTGGGGCAGTAATGGTAGGTAAAACCAACTTGGATGAATTTGCCATGGGGAGTTCTACGGAAAACTCTGCTTTTCAACTTACTAAAAACCCTTGGAATTTATCCCATGTCCCCGGCGGCTCCTCCGGGGGCTCAGCGGCAGCCGTAGCTTCTGGGGAATGTCCCATTGCTCTGGGTTCTGATACCGGTGGTTCTATTCGTCAACCGGCTTCTTACTGTGGAGTAGTTGGCATGAAACCGACCTATGGTTTAGTATCGCGCTATGGTTTAGTGGCATTCGCGTCGTCCTTAGATCAAATTGGACCATTTGCTCGCACTGTAGAAGATGCGGCTATTTTACTGAATGCGATCGCAGGATATGACCCCAATGACGCTACCAGCCTCAAAGTAGACATTCCCGACTACACCCAATTCCTGAAACCAGACCTAAAATCTAACGGTAAAGTTAAGATTGGCATTATTACAGAAACCTTTAGTGAAGGCTTAGACCCAGTAGTAGAGAAAGCAGTCACTAAAGCCATTGATCAGCTCAAAGACTTAGGTGCTGAAATCCAGGAAATTTCCTGTGCCCGATTCCGATATGGTGTGCCTTGCTACTACATTATTGCTCCGTCAGAAGCATCAGCCAATCTAGCTCGCTACGATGGCGTTAAATATGGCTTACGGGCATCAGATGCTGACAATCTCCTTTCTATGTACACCAAAACCCGTGCTGAAGGGTTCGGTGCAGAAGTCAAGCGCCGGATTATGCTAGGAACCTATGCTCTATCCGCTGGTTACTATGATGCCTATTATCTCAAAGCCCAAAAAGTTCGTACTCTGATTAAACAGGATTTTGAGGCAGCCTTTGACAAGGTCGATGTGCTAGTTTGTCCCACAGCTCCCTCCACAGCGTTTAAAGCTGGGGAAAAGACAGAAGACCCCTTAAGTATGTATCTGACTGACCTGATGACTATTCCAGTTAATCTGGCTGGGTTACCAGGGATGAGTATACCCTGTGGCTTTGATGAACAGGGATTACCAATTGGGATACAGTTGATTAGTAATGTATTGCGGGAAGACCAGCTATTCCAAGTAGGTTATGCTTATGAACAAGCAACCGAATGGCATCGAAGCCAACCGGTTTTGAAGCATGAAGGATGAAGTATGACGATAATTGATTATGTTGATTGTTGCAGGATTTATAGCGATCGCTTACGCCTTAGTCTGTACCTCCGTGTTGCTGTTGCAAAATCGGCTAATATTTTGTCCTGCCTCAGGGATTGAAAATACACCAGCTGACTTTGGTTTGCCTTACGAAGAGCTTTGGTTACCAATATCCAATAAGGGTAAGGTTGAGAAAATTCACAGCTGGTGGATTCCCTCTGACTCACCAGACAGTAAGGTGATGCTATATCTGCACGGTAATGCCTGTAATATTGGGTCATATCTTGAAATTGCCCAACGGTTACATCAGGTCGGTTTATCGCTGCTCCTGATTGACTACCGAGGCTATGGTTGCAGCGAGGGGAAATTTCCTAGGGAATCCCAACTTTATCAAGATGCTCAAGTAGGTTGGGATTATCTAGTCCAACAACGAGGCATCAATCCCCAAGATATTTTTGTCTATGGTTATTCCTTAGGGGGAGCAATCGGGATTGATCTAGCGGTGCGTAATCCAGAAATGGCAGGCTTGATTTTGGAAGGCTCATTTACTTCCATGCGGGATATGGCATATTATGAGGGAAAATATGGTTTCTTGCCGATCAATCTTCTGCTTACCCAGCGGTTTGACTCAATTAGTAAAATCAAGTCAATCCAAACACCTATATTCTTAATCCATGCCATTAATGATACCACAGTGCCTGCTAGGATGAGTCAAGTCTTGTTCGATGCTGCTACAGTTCCTAAACAGCTTTGGCTAGTTCCTGATGCAGGTCACAATGATTTGACAACTGTTGCTACTTCCGAATATCAGCATAAAATTCGGGAATTTGTAACACAGGTTTATGCAGAAAAAGCTATAGCTTAGCGTTATAGTATTTAGCGCGATAGTCTTTAACAAGAGTCGCGGAATTCCCCAACCTCGTGCGTTGTAGGTTGGGGATGGATAGCGAGCCTTGGACTTGACTTATACCTTGACTCATTACTGCCAAACATATATAATAGTAAGCAAGGTCGATAAAGAGGTTGATTGCAATGAAGCATAGAGCCGTCAAAGTCAGAATTTATCCTAGGCAAGAGCAAGTTCAAATACTGGCTCAGCATTTTGGGTGTGCTCGTTGGTGGTGGAACTATGCACGCTTTTCAGTGTATAGAAACCTACAAGGAAACTGGCAAAGGTTTGAAACAATCTGCACTCAATTCTATGCTTCCGAAACTTAAAAAACAAGAAGAGACGAAATGGTTAAAAGATTGTTACTCTCAGGTTTTGCAATCTGTTAGTCTCAATCTGAGTCGTGCCTATCAGAATTTCTTTGTTCGCGTAGCGTGGCCAATAGGCCAAGGTAGAGCTGAATATCCTAGATTCAAATCGTACCATCACCGTCAGTCAATCCAGTATCCCCAAAATGTAAAACAGTTGGGCAATTGCCTTAAATTTCCTGGAAAACTGGGAGTTGTTAAGGCAGTAATTCATCGTCCACTGGACGGAGAAATCAAGACTGTCACAGTCAGTAAAACTCCTTCTGGAAAGTATTACGCTTCTGTGCTAATGGAGTACGAAGGCACTAGTGTGGAATCCTTCACTAATGGGAAGGTAGTCGGTATTGATTTAGGCATAAAAGATTTTGCAATTACTTATGACGGTGAAAAGACCTCTAAGTTCAGTAATCCTAAGCACTTGGTTAAGTACGAAAAAAAGTTAGCCAAAAAACAACGTATTGCTGCCCGAAAGAAAAAAGGAAGCAGTGGGCGCAAAAAGGCCAGAAAGATTGTAGCTAAGGTATACGAGCGAATTGGAAATGTCCGCCAAGACTACTTACATAAACTATCCAGAAAAATAGTTGATAACAATCAAGTAGTAGTAGTCGAAAACCTAAATGTCAAGGGCATGGTTCGTAACCACAAATTAGCTAAAGCTATTTCTGATCTAGGATGGGGTACTTTTGTTAACTTTCTTTCTTATAAATGCGAAAAAGAAGGGAAAGTACTAATAGAAATAAACCGGTGGTTCCCCAGTTCTAAAACCTGTTCTAATTGTCATTACCGAATCAAAGAGTTACCACTAGACCTAAGATTTTGGACTTGTCCAAGTTGTGGCATTCAGCACGACAGAGATGGTAATGCAGCGAAGAATATTAGAGCAGAAGGGATCAGAATGCTATCCTCCTCTGGGACGGGGGAGGTCAACGCCAGTGGAGAAGAAGTAAGACCAAGACGTGGACGCCCGTCCAAGTTAAGGCATTCTTCCGTGTTCGCGAAGCGTGGCCAAAGGCCAAGCTGGAAGCCACGACCTCAACAACTTAGGTCGTGGTAGTTCACGGGTTTTTTCTAATCCCGCCACAAAGCAATACCCCCCAATAACCCAGCAACATTGGGCACTACTTTTACATTGGGGGGTAGCTCAAAGTTAATTTTTTTGGCTTCACCACCACCAATGTAAAGGTAATTATAATTAAACAAACGCTCCAGGCATGCGATCGCTTTTTGGAGCCGATTATTCCATTTCTTCTTACCGTCTTTCTCTAAGGCCGCTCGCCCCAACTGTTCTTCGTAGGTTTCCCCTTTACGAAAAGGATGGTGTCCCATTTCCAGATTTGGCACCAGCTTGCCATCCACAAATAAAGCAGAACCAAACCCTGTGCCTAGGGTAATCGTCAATTCCACTCCCTTGCCAGTAATTGCTCCTAATCCTTGCACATCGGCATCATTAGCTACCCGCACCGGTTTGCCTAAGCGTTGAGATAGGGTAGTAGCGAGATCAAATCCCTGCCAATCCGGATCAAGGTTTACCGCTGTATAGGTTATCCCATTGCGCACCACTCCAGGAAATCCCACCGATACCCGTTCAAAATTCCCTTGTCCGAGAGCTAGGGATGCGATCGCATGAATAATAGCATCCGGCTTAGGAGGTTGGGGTGTTTCTAAGCGACTACGTTGGGTGATGGGATTACCCACTTCATCTAATACCATCACCTTAACGCCACTGCCACCAATATCTACGGTCAGGGTATGCATTGGGCTATTGTTTTGATTCATGAGGTATTTTGGTCCACGGTTCACGGTTTACTGTCAACAGTCAACAGTCAACAGTCAACAGTCAACGGTCAACGGTCAACGGTCAACGGTCAACGGTTAACAGTCAACAGTCAACAGTTAACAGTCAACAAGAAACAAAAAACATTATCGATTAAAAAGACCTAACTTATGCTTGTAATAGTTTTTGCCTAGCACGTTCAGCACGAGCTGGAGCACTAGCCATTACCTCTGCCATCTTTTCGAGCATTTCTCCTGGGTAATTTTCTAAAACCCTGGTAGACATAGAAATACGACCTTTGCCTTCATCCAAGTTAATAATCATTACCTGGATCACTTGACCGATTTCAAACACCTTGGAGAGGTCTTCAACAAAACTTTGGCTTACTTGCTTAATGTGTAGCAAGCCATTGGTTTGATTAAAGTCCACAAACACACCAAAGGGCTTGATCGCAGCTACTTTACCTTCCACTAATTGTCCCACTTCTAGCTCAGAGAAAGTAGCAGCACGCACAGCTTCCCGCTGAGAAAGCACTAGCTTATTGCGATCGCGGTCAGCTTCTAGGAAAGTAACTGTTAGTTTCTGACCAATCAAGGAATCTAGATTGTCGTGCTGACTCAAGTGCGATCGCGGAATGAATCCCCGCAATCCCCGCACATCCACGGTGACACCACCTTTATTCACTCCAGAAACCCGGACATCTAATGATTTTCCATTGTCTTGGAGTTCAACTAACCCATCCCAAACCTGCTTAATCTCCAGCTGACGCCGGGAAAGGGTAACTTGACCATCGGCATTCTGCTCCCGAATAATCAGGAAATCCATTTCCTCATCCAAGGGCAGTACTTCCGACCAATCCTGATCCAATTCTAAGGAAACTTCACGAATTGGTAGATAAGCCAGGGACTTACCACCGATGTCTACATAAGCAGCATCGCTTTCGTAGTTATTTACTCTGCCACGTACCACCTGTCCCTGTTTAAACTCATAGTCGTATTCTTCTAGGGCTTGAGCAAAATCATCCATAGAAAAGGATGAATTGCTGGTGGTGGAAGAGGTTGATTTCGAATTCATGATAATTAACGGTTTTAAATCAGTAATGATTTCTGATATGGGATCAGCTGGTTAAAAAGTTGGAAAGCAAGACCATTTAGTTAAGTTTTTCCCTAAACAGCTGCAAAACGTTAGCCCACGCATCAGTAGCTGCTTCTTCATTGTAGCTAGCCCGTTGGTCACAGAAAAATCCGTGGTCTGCCCCATCGTAACGAAAGACACGATAATTAATTTTATTTTTCTCAAGAGCAGCTTCAATCTGATCAACCTCTTCTGCTGGAATGCTAGCATCTTCCATCCCAAATAAACCATAGAGTGTACCGTTAATCTCTGGTGTGCGAGTAATCGTTGGTTCACCACCGCCAGGAGTCATAGTAGTAATCCCAGCGCCATAAAACGAAGCAGTAGCTTTAATATCGGGTAAGGTAGCAGCCAGATAGGCAACATGACCACCGAAACAAAAGCCAATAGAGCCGATGGGGTTATCTTGCACAGGGGTTTGACTTCTCAGGTAATCGATCGCCCCTTGGATGTCTCCTAGGAGTTCCGCTGCTCTGGTTTGTGCCTTGTATTCCTTGCCAATCTTAATGTCTTCAGTGGTGTAACCTGTCTCAAAACCTGGGGCAAGGCGTTGATAGAGTGCGGGAGCGATCGCAACATAGCCTTCTTTGGCAAACCGTTCTGTGATATCCCGGATATGGCCATTCACCCCAAAAATTTCTTGCAGCACCACAATTCCAGGAAGAGGTGTTTCTGCCACCGGCATTGCCAGGTAAGCTGCTATGTCTAGATCACCATTGACCACCTTGACGGTAATGGTACGAATTTCCCTATGTGTCATAATCGATTTGGAAGGATCTGAAGCTCTTGCTTGGCAGTTATAGATGCTAAGCTAAAGGTTTTCTTGGCTTTCTGAATTCAGCGCCAATTCTACAGCAGTAGCTTAACTCTAGATTATACCTGTATTTAGGAAATAAATAATAAGTTAATTAACTAGCTTACTTAATTGGATAGTTCAGTATAGTCCAGAGTATAACTTTAAATTTTATTGATTTTTATTGATTTTTATTGACTTGGTTATTTGGGATATAAATTCGTTATAATTAGCTGATTTTTTTTTAAGCTAATAGCTATCAGCTGTCAGCTATCAGCTATTAGCTAATGCGCTACAGATGGTGCTACAGATGGTGCTATTAGCTAATGCGCTACAGATGGTGCTACTTGAGATGGTATCAGCTGTCAGCTATCAGCTGACGGCTGAATCCTTACTACCGAGACTTTGAATTCGAGAAAATCTCGAAGGATTAAATTCTCCCAAATCTTAGTTTAAGCTAACCGCACCTCAAGTAGCGTGAGCTTTTAGCTCACGGCTGACAGCTGAATCCTTACATTCTAGCTGAAGTGGATAGCAAAATTTGACCCAAAAGTTAAAAAATAAAAGCATACCATATAATAGTGAGAAACAGGGGATTTTGGAGACTCTGTAATGGTTCAGTATCATATTCAACAAGATAGTGAAATACCTGCTTCGAAGCAGCTATTTGACCAAATTCAGTTTGCGATCGCATCCCGACAATATCCCCCAGGACATAAACTGCCCAGTACTCGTCAGTTAGCGATGGAGACGGGTTTGCACCGCAATACCATCAGCAAGGTATATCGGCAGTTAGAAGAAACAGGACTAGTAGAGTCCCATGCTGGTTCAGGCATTTATGTTAAAGCACAGGGTCATGAAGGGGGTAATCGACGTCAGGCTGGCTTTCTTAACCAGTTTTCCCCCGAAGCTTACAAGGTTGTTCAAGATAGCCTCAATCAACTTCTCGGACAAGGTTGCTCCCTTAACCAGGCTAGGGAACTATTTTTGTCGGAGATTGACTGGCGGTTACGGTGTAGCGCTAGGGTACTGGTGACCGTAGAGTCACGAGACCTTGGTGCTGGAGAATTGATGGTGCAGGAGTTAGAAGAATCCTTGGGAATCCCGGTGCAGTTGGTGCCAATGGAAGAACTCTCGGACGCTTTGGATCAAACTCACTCGGCTACAGTAGTTACTAGTCGCTATTTTATCGGTAAAGCAGAAGCGATTGTTGCCCCTAAATCTGTCCGTGTTATCCCTGTTGATATTTATGACTATGAACCAGAACTTAAGCTAATTAAGAGTCTCTCCAAAGGTAACCGTTTAGGAGTGGTTAGCATCAGTTCTGGGATTTTAAAAGTGGTCGAAATTATTGTCCATAGTCTACGGGGAGATGAGTTGTTAGTGATGACGGCTCAGATTAAGGACAAGTACAAACTCAAAGCTCTGGTTCGCAGTTCCCAGATAATTATTAGCGATCAAGCAAGTTATCAAACTGTTAAAGATGCCATCTTAGCCGCTCGTGAAGATATTATTCGACCACCCAAGCTGATCCGTTGTGAAAACTATATTGGTAGCAAATCGATTAATCTGCTCAAACGGGAACTGGGTTTGGGTTAACTTAACGGTTTGATAGGATTAAACCTATGGGATATAGCACTCCTATCTGATGCGTGAAAGAAATGGGCTGCTTTAAGGCAGAAGGCAGAAGGCAGAAGGCAGAAGGAACCGGAGTTGGAGATAGTTTTTAATAATTGCAGTGATTTTACAAGCGATGCCTCAGGTGCGACCCGTGGCGAATTTAATTCGCCTACGGAAAACGCACCATTACGGTCTTGGGGGTTTCCCCCACTCGCGCTTTGCATCAAGACAATGATTTAGGATTGCTAGATCATGGATTCGAACCCTCCCTGAAAATATCAAAATGAGTTGTCCAGTCAGCCGTTTTCCAACATTACCCCATCAGCTAAATTGATTAATTTAACTTGTGACTAGTTGAAATAGAATAGTTATAGCATTCGAAGTAAAGGTTAAGACATATTGGGTGCATCTCATATTTGTAAAAAAGTGCGGTAGGGTGCGTTAGGGGCGAGCTCACCAAGACGCAAGCTGTAGCAAGTGTTAGGTTGTTGCCCGTAACGCACCACCAGGTCAAACTCCAAAAATGAG